>JAIQGB010000010.1 GCA_020072905.1 Terriglobia bacterium
TGCCGTCCTTGTCGTAATCCACCCAGGCGGCGCTCGCCCCGTAGCCCGCATTGTTGACGCCGGAGGTCTTGGTCACATCCTTGAAGGTGCCGTTGTGCTCATTGTGAAAGAGGCGCGATTCGCCCAGTCCGGTGATGTAGATGTCGTCCCAGCCGTCGTTATCGTAATCCCCGATGGCCGCGCCCATGCCATACAGCTCTACGTCCAAGCGCGCGCGCGCCGTCACATCTGTAAAAGTCCCGTTGCCATTGTTGTGATAAAGCTTGAGCGTCGTGCGCTTCACCTTGTGGCCGGGAAAGTCGGAACCGTTGACGAGCAGGATGGCGGGATTTCCGTCGTTATCGTAGTCAATGAAGGCGCAGCCCGGGCCCATGGTTTCCGGCAGGAACTTCTTCCCGAATGCACCCGTGTTGTGCACGAAGCGAATCCCCGCCGGCTGCGTGATGTCCACGAAGCGCGCGCCACCACAGCGGGAGCATGATGAGAGCCCCGCCTGCTCTCCGCATACTGCTCTCTGTTCGCTGCCTTCTGCCTACCGCCTTCTGCATACTGCTTTCTGCCTTCTGCTTTCTCCAGCGGCGCCGAAACATGCTCGTGGATGGGCTGCGCTTCGTTGTTGTCCTGCGGACTCTTCAGGATGAAGGGGCCGGTGATGGCTCGCGAACTTTCGTCGGCCTTGAAGCGCAGATAGAGCTTCGCTTCGCGATCGGAGAGCGCGTCGTTGCCCAGGCCGCGATGGCAGAGCATCAGGTTGTAGTGGGCTTCCAGGTCCTCGGGATCCACGGCGAGGGTCTTCTCGAATTCCCCGACCGCCTCGCGATATTTGCGCTGCAGAAAGAGCATGCGTCCCATCTGGTTGTGCACCACGCGGTCGCGCGGGTAGCGCGCTGAGGCCTTGGCGAACTCTTCGTAAGCCTGCGCATATTTGCCGTCGGCTTTGAGCGCCAGCCCGTAATAGTAGTGCGCGCTCGCCAGGCGTGGATTGATCTCGATGGCCTTCTGCACAAACGGTTTCGCGGCTTCCGTGTTTCCTTCCTGCACCCGCGCGCGCGCCACGTTCACCCAGCCGTCGGCGTAGCCAGGCTCGAGTTTCGTCACTCTCAGAAATGCTTGCTCTGCGCCCTTCAAATCGCCTTGCAGCAACAGGCCGATGCCGTAATCGTTCCAGCGCTCGCGGTCGGCGGGATCGAGCGCCAGCGTTTCCTTGAAGGGCGGCTGGTTCTTCGCCACCACCGGCACGGTCTGGGTGGTTTCCGACATCACCACAATCGGCACGTCAGGAATCCGTTTGGATTGCGCCGAAACGTCCGCGAGGCTGCCTTTGAAAATCCAGCGCCGGTCGTCGTAATGCTTGGTGACTTGGCCTTCCTTGTCCGCGGGATCAGGAATGCCGGCGAAAGCCCATTGCGTATTCCACCAGGAGAACTTGCGGTAGTTGAGCTTGGCAGTCAGCGTAATGGTGTCGCCGCAATCTTCGGGGACCTTCAGCCGGAAATGCACCGCGTCCGCCGCGCCGGGCGGAATCAGCCGCGCGTACATCGTCGCGCGCGTCGCCCAGGCGTTGCGCTTGTTGATGGGATTGCCGTGCCCGTCGAGCTGGAGCGAGCGGTAGAAATGCGCGCCGGGTTCGACGGGGCCGTGCCCGTCGTCCTCCACCTGGCCGCTCCAGAAGATCACGCGACCTTTGTTGTCCCGCGCCTGCAGCTCCAGCCAGCAGTCAAAGGCGTCGACCGTGCCGCCCGGGAAGAAGTGGCCAACGCGCCGGGTGCGCACCACCACCTCCACGCGCACGGTGTCGCCGCGGCGAACCTGCGCCTTGACGCGGCCGAGCGGCGCCATAAGCTTGACGGGAGCGAGACCCTGGACGCCGACTCCCGCTAGGCCCGCCGACGATTCCTCCCCGACCGCAAATGTGCTGGCCAGTTGCGGCCCTTCCGCGCCCGCCCTTACGGCTTCGACGCCTGCGGGGGTCTCGGCGGGCTCCTCGGCAAGCGCGAAGATGTCCACCGTCACCGCGCCTCTCAAGAAATTCTCCACCTCGCGGATCTGTCGCTGATCACCGTACGAGGCCGGCACGGCTGTATTCGCTGCGGCAAAGCGGTGCGAGTGCACATAGCCGTTGATGTTGGCAAAATCGTTCGACGGCACCAAGGGCATGTGGCAATCGGCGCACTGCTGGGGCTTGGGCGGATAGTAAAAAGATCGAGCGCCCTGGCCGGAAACGCCGCTCGCCTGCCAGTTGTCGTAATCGTTGAAGCCGCGAATCCAGCGGTAATTATTCACGGGCACATCCAGGTGAACCTTGTGGCACACCGAACAGAACTCGGGGAGCATGTTCGGGTCACGATGGAAGGGCTTGAGGAAAGCGTTGCGGTGCGGCTTGGGATTCAGTTTGACGGCGTAATTGTGGACGGCCAGGAGCAGCGGATTCTTGCTGGAAGCCAGCGCGTCGAGCGGCGGGTAATCCATGACGAACCCGCCCTGGCCCATGGTGTTCTTGACGTGCACGATTGAGTGGCAGGACATGCAACCCAGGCCGTTCTGCGCTTCGCGCGTGTGGAGGATTTCGCGGATGGGACGCTTTTGCATCTTGTCGGCGAAGGCGATGGCATGGTCGTGGCAGCCGGCACACCACATCGAGGACTTGATGCCGATGGTGTCCTGCATGTACTCGATGGACTTCCGGTACCACTGGTTGTTGAACGACGCCATGTGGTGCATCGAGCTGAACCACTGCTTGTAGATATCCGCGTGGCAGGCTTTGCAGGACTCGGAATCCATGAAGAACTGCGAGGTGATGGGTTTGCCGTCGGTGGTGGTGGCGGAACTCGGGAACATCAGGCTGTTCGGTCCGCCGCCTTCTCCATTCATGCTCAGGGGCGCCGTGTCCGGATTGCGAATCAGAAACTGCGGATTGGGCCGCAACTGGTGGTAGGCGGCGACGGCCCCATAGAACGCCAGCGAGACCAGCATCACCCCGACGCTCCACTGCCACGCACGACGTTCGAAATTCGAAACTGGCAAATCGAAACTGGACGAATTTCGATTTTCAAACTTCGAATTTCCTGCCACGATGCGCGACCGCCAACCGGCAAGCAGCAAACCCAGTCCAACGATTGCGCATGCCACGTGGGCGTAGAGCTCCCAGCTATGCGGCCGGGTCATGCCGGCGATGGCGAGGAAGACTCCGAACCCCGCGGACACTGTAAATAACGAGACTATGGCCTTCCCGACAGCGCCCGCGAACAGCTTTCGGTTCCGCGCCAGGAAGACGCCGAACAGAATCCCAGCCAGGGCTCCCAGGAATGGATGGAGCAGGGCGTTCGAGACGTAGAAGAGGTTCGGGTCGCCGTACGCCGCCAGGTAGGCGCTATTCACCACCAGGAGCAGCGCAAGAATCAAGAGAACCTTCACCGCTCTCAGGCCGCGTTGACTTTGTCCTTCAGTTTCCATTCAACGGTTGCGTTGCTGCTTCTCCCTGCGCCCGAATGTCGCATCTACCTTCGCGAATCGCTCCCAAGTTCTTCAAGACACTTCTGGCCAAAGTCACGCTCGTTCGAGCCGGTTTCGACGACTGCCGGCCTAGAATGTGAGGCGCGTTCCAAACTGAATCTGTCGGCCGGGATGCATGGCCATGGTGATTGTTCCAAACTGGGGCGTATTCACGAAGCGGTTGGGCGTGCCCAGGTTGGTTTGGTTGAGCGCGTTAAAGAATTCGGCGCGAAATTGCAGGGCGATCCGCTCGCTCATGCGGAACTGGCGCGTCAAAGCGAGATCGAGCAGTTGCATTCCCGGGCCTTCGACGGTGTTGCGGCCAACGTTACCGAACTGGAAGGCAGGCGGCGCCGCAAACGCTGCGGGATTGAACCACGCCGAGGTTGTCCGCATGCCCTCCGGGAACACGGGTTCTCCCGTCGCGTTGGCGCGGATGGGATTTTCGCCCAACAATGTTCCCGCATTTGCAGTGTCACCAAAAACGGAAATCGTAAAGGGGAATCCCGTCTGCACCTGATAGACGGTGGCGAGACTCCAACCCGAACTCAGGTATTCGAGAGTCTTGTTCATCTTCGAACCTGGCAGGTCATAGACGACGCTTGCCACGAAGCGCTGCCGGATATCGCACGCCAGTCCTTTCTCGAGACTCAGATTCGAATTGTCCTGGGGGATGGCCGATTCATCCATGGGCGAGCGGAAGTCGGGAGCATTGGTCAGGCTCTTGGCGTAAGTGTAATTGGTGATGAAGGTCAGGCCGTGACTGAAGCGACGGCGGGCGTCAATCCACCCGGCGTCGTACCAACTCCGCGCCGTGTTCTCGAGCATGTTGATGCCGGAAACAGGGAAGGTGGAGCTGGTCATCTGAAAGTCGTCGGGAAAAACCGTCCCGGGCAGGAAGCTGATCTTCGGGAACGGACGGCGAGGACCGATGGGTCCGGGCCCTGGGGGTGCGTTGTTAATCAGGTGGGCGCGTTGCAGATGGAATCCCCGCGTACCCTGATAGCCCGCTTCCACGACGATGCTGCCCGGCAGGGCCTTTTGCAGCGAGAAGCTCCACTGGTTGACGTACTGCGCTGGTGCATGCGGGTCGGCCGCGGCGAAGCTGATGGTCGTCTCCCCGAGCACGGCGTCGCCGAAATTAAAGCCCGTCAAACTGGGCGTGAAATTATCGCTCTGCTGTGTTTCTGCGAACACGAGTGGCGGCACGTGGCGCTGATTACAGAATGTGTTCATGTTTACTGGAGTGTAGAAAACCCCGAAGGCGCCGCGAATGACGAATCCGAGACGGCCGGGGACAACGTGCGCGAAGCCGAAGCGCGGCGCGAAGTTGTGGAGGTTGGGTTCCATCAATCCTCGCGGCATCCCCAGCTGGCCGCCGACAAAGGCGTAGGGTTTTCCATTAACAAAGGTCAGGTTGCTGTTGGGCGCCAGGAAGTCGGCGAGTGGAGTTGCAAATTCGTAGCGTACGCCGAAGTTGAGTGTGGTGGAATTCGTCACCCGCCAATCGTCCTGAAGGAATCCATCGAAGTAGGATTGCCGCAAGTCCATCTTGGGAATGCCTGCCTGGCGCTGCTTGACGACCGGCAATCCCAGCAGGAAGCTGGCCAAGCCTGACCCGGTGCCATCGTTTGTGGCGGTGCGGGTGGTGAAGCCGTTGGTGAACTGGTAGAAACCGCGGTTCTGGAAGAAGCCCCACATGGGCCAGAAGAAACGACGATAGTCGCCGCCGATTTTGAGTGAGTGGCGTCCTATCTGACGGTTCCAGATGTCGCCGACCTGGAGCATGGTGTCCCAATCCTGCACGGGCGTGGCGGCAAACGAGTCACCGAAGCCGTCGTATCCCTGAACCGCGAACCAAGGCATGCCCCAAGCGCCCTTCCCACCGAAGCCCACGCCCTGAATCCCCAGTTGCGTGACGTAGTCGTTGGTGAAGTTGTTTTCCGAATAGCGATGCATGGAGAGCCGGGACATCCCGACCCAGAGCGTGTTCACTGCGGTGGGTGAAAGGATGTGGGTATGCGAAACCGTCAGGTTCTGCGCCTGGTTGTCATCGAAGGCTCCGAAGCCCGGCAGGTTTTGGGGCGTGAAGTCTTTTTCGTGTCCGATAGAGTAGCGCGCGAACAAGCTATCGGCTTCGCGGAAACTGTGGTCGACGCGGAATGTGCCCTGGTCGGACGAATTGCGATTGGTACGCAGGTCAAGGTAGTTGTTGGAAGCCGGACCGCTGCCCGAGCCCATCCCCATGGGGTCATCGCCCGGGGCCAAGTTGGGGAGGGGCAGCGCATTCAGAACCTGCAGCGCCACCGGGTTCAGCATTTCTTCGGGAATCATGTTGTCCGCAAAGGGCTCCCGAATCATCTTCGGATTGCTCGGGCTCACTGGCTTGGCGGGATCGAAGTTGGGATTGGCGTGGGCGCTCAATGGATTGTAGATCGTGTTGCCGCTCTCGCTGAAGTCGCCCATGCGTTCCAGCATAGTAGGGACGGTGGCCACCTTGGTCACACCGTTGCTAAGGCGAAACCCTTCATAGTTCGCAAAGAAAAAGGTCTTGCCCTTGCGGATAGGGCCGCTCAGGGCCCCGCCGAATTGGTTCTGAGAGAGATGGGGGATGTGGCTGGGATCGTTGAGGGAACGGGCATCGAGGGCGCTGTTGCGCATGAATTCGTAGACGTCGCCATGGAGTTGGTTGCCGCCAGACTTCGTGACGATGTTGATTTGCGCGCCGCCCGCTCCGCCAAACTCAGCGGAGTAACTTCCCGTCTGCACTTTGAATTCGCGCACTGCGTCGGGCGAAGGGCTGAACGCCAGGGTGTTGAACGTGGGGTCGGTGTTGATCGAGCCGTCCAGGATGAAGTAATTGGCGTTGGGCCGCGCGCCGCCCACGCTCAGAGCGGAATTCTGCTGCGGCCGCCAGTAGAGCGGGTTGGCATTACCCGCCTGCGCACCGGAGCCGCTGTGAACGCTCGGCGCCAGTTGCGCGAGGTCGAGGAGGTGCCGGCCATTGAGGGGAAGGTCCCGCGTGAGCGTGGGCTCGACGACTTCGCCCAGACTCGCATCAGCAGTGCGCAGCATCTGGATTGAGCCAACCACCTCGATGCGCTGCGAGACCTCCCCCACCTTCAGGGTCAGGTCCAGCCGAAGAGCTTGATTGATTTCCAATGTCACGTCCCGAACCTCGGCGGCAAAACCCCGCGCTTTGGCCGCAAGTTCGTAGGGGCCAGGGTTGAGTCCGGGAAACTGGTAGGTGCCGGAAGTTGAGGTCTCCGCCGTGCGCTCCAGTCCCGTCTGCGCCTCGGTGAGGATGATGGTGACTCCCGCCATGGGAAGACCCTGCGAGTCACTCACGATGCCGTCGACGTGCGCGCCGTTGGCCTGCGAATGCAACGGGGGAACCAGAGCTCCCAGAAGAAGCAGGCCGGACAGAGAAATCACGGTGAAGCGTTTCATATCAGCTCCCGGGTGTGAAATGCAGAGCGGCCACCGTGAAGATGGCCTCTCTACTCACCCAATACCCGACGGCTTGGATTCTTGGAACTCTACGGTGAAAAGTAGTTTCGCCCCGACAGAATACCCAGCGTAGGTCAGGGGCTCGGGGGAGTCAATACTGGGAAGGGATTAGACGAACTGATTAAATCAATCACCGGCCTTGTGGGCTACTGGAGCCGCCGGGAGCAGGCTTCCTGCGCCAGGGTCAGTGCGGAGCGAATCGCCCCGTAGGTTTGAGCCTTGTCGCCGAGCAAGCTGAGCTTGAAGGGTGGAGTGATTTCCTTCTGGATGTGCCGCACGACCTTTTCGACGATGGCGAGCATCAGGTCGGGGTCGCCCTTGGCGATGCCGCCGCCAAAAACGATCAGATCGGGGTCGAGCACCGCCACGACATTCGCCATGCCCACGCCGAGCATGGTGAAGATTTTCTTCAGGACGGCGGTGGCCTGCGGATTCCCTTCGCGATGGGCCTGGAAGACGAAATAGGCGTCGCGCTCCTCGCGCAACCCGACGTCGCCGGGAGGGGGCGCGCCCAGGGCTTTGCGGCCTTCGGCGGCGATGCCCAGACCGGAGACGTAACTCTCAAAATAACCCGTGTCCGGAAACTCTTCTTCCCAGCGCTGCCACTCAACGTTCATGCGAAAGAGCTCGCCGGCCGACCCCGTGCGCCCGTGGTAGAGCTTGCCGTCCACGAACACGCCGGTGCCGATGCCGGTTCCCAGCGCCACAAAGACGAAGTTGTCCACGCCGCACGCCACACCGCGCCAATGCTCGCCGATCGCGGCCATGTTGGCGTCGTTCTCCATGAAGACGGGCACGCGAAAGACCTTTTCGAGTTCACGCCCGAGATGAATCTTTGTCCAGCCCGGCAAATTGTTGGCCCAGGCCACCACGCCGTGCTCCGTATCCACGGGGCTCGGCACGCCGACAGAGATGCCGCGCAATCGGCCGCGGCCCGCTGCGGACGCCAGATCTCGAATGCCTTCCTTGATCTGAGCGATCACCTTTCTCGGGCCGTCTTCCGGGCGGATCTTGATCGTGGAGTCGTTCAAGATTTCGCCGCGAAAGTCCGCCAGCGCAAAGTGCAGGTGGCTCCCGCCGAGGTCGATGCCGACGACGTACCCAAATTCCGGGTCGATGGCAACACTCCTGCCACGATCCTCGTACACCACCAGCTTCCGCCGCTCGAGCGGTCGAAGCTTGGCTTTGACGTTGGCAGGACGGAGTCCGGCAGACCGCGCAAGCTGAGTCAGGGAAACCTTACCCTGTGCTGATATCTCGCGAAACATTTGCTGGAGGAGACTTTCAGGCTTGGACATGCTTCACCCAGTTCCGCCGATTTGCCGCGATCGCGTCTGGCACAGGCCCCCTACGCTAAGGAATTGTCCTGCGGCGGTCAAGCGGAAGTTGCCGTGGGGATTAGTGACGGGTTTTCTTCAAGACCATGTCCGAATACGATTGGCGAAGGATGTCCTGCGACGAAATCCCGAAGAGCTTCTGAAACCGCCGTGCTTGTTCTCGAGCCCGGCCGACCTTCCCGGAGCGGGAGACGGCCTCGACTTCGACGAAACGGCCGAGCCGGCGCACATTGTCGAGGTGGATCTTGACGTTGCCGACGAAGTAGATTTCCCGCCGCTTGGCGACGACCGCGCGCACCGGGAGCGTGTGGCGGAGGATGGCACAGAGGGAATTGCGCCGCGGCAGAAGCGTCATCTCGATCCGCGCTCGGCGCGCGCGGGGTGTATCGGCGCGCTCGTAGAAGATCAGCGCGTTCTCGATGCGGCCCTCGCGCACCTTGAGGCGACCGCGCTGCACTTTGAAGTACGTATCCACCTGACGGTCGGTGCCCACGTAGCGCGCGCGGAGCCGCTTCAGGGCGGCGCGGACGTGACGCTCATCCTTCAAGCGCGCCTTGAATTCGTAGTTCGTAAGTTTCATCCAGCCTGTCCGGAGAAAGGCAGCCCGCGAAATCCTTCCCGTCCCGGCCGCCTGGGTTCTCTCCTGGCAGTCCGGGCAGAGCGAGGCCGGGAAGCTCTTGGGCTTGCGGGTATTCTACCTCAGCCGCGGGTTGATTTCCTCTTCGTCAATTGGCACAATTCCGGCACCCCCGTTTAAGGAGCGGACGATGAGCACAGACGACCTGAACCGCCGGGATTTTCTGAAGACCGCCGCGGCGACGGCGGCCACTGCGGCACTGGGAGAGTTCGGCGGCGAAATCGCCCGGGCCGCGGAACTGGCTGGGCCGATCCCCCTGCGCACGCTCGGTCGCACGGGGCTGAAGGTGACGATGATCGGCTTGGGGGGCTACCACGCGGGCCTGCCGGATAAGGAGGAAGATTCCATCTCCGTCATCCATCGCGCGCTCGATCTCGGCATCAACTTCTTCGACAACGCCGATTGTTACCAGGAAGGCCGCGCCGAGGAACGCATGGGCAAGGCGCTCGAAGGCCGTCGGGACAAAATCTATCTGATGACCAAGGTGGACCAGCGTGACGTGGAGGGCTCGCGCCGGACCCTTGAAAAGAGCCTGCGCAGCCTGAGGACGGATTACCTCGATATCTGGCAGTTTCACGGCGTGATGAACCTCGGGGAACTCGACCGCATCTTCGCCCCGGGCGGCGCGCTTGAGACCGCCGAAAAGGCCAAGAAGGAAGGCAAGGTCCGCTTTATCGGTATGACCGGGCACTACGACCCGCAGGTCCACCTCGCGGCCGTGAAGCGCTATCCCTTCGACACAATTCAGATGCCCATTAACGTCGTGGACTACCACTTCCAGAGCTTCCGCAAAACGGTCGTCGATGAAGCGCTCCGGCGCAATGTGGGTGTGATTGCCATGAAGACCCTGAGCTTTGGCAACATTCTGACCAAAGGCGTGGCGAAGGTGGCGGAGGCGCTTCCCTGGGTCTGGAGCCAGCCGATCAGCGTCCTCGTCTCCGGCTGCGATTCCGTGGAGCGGCTCGACTACAACGTCTACCTTGCCAAGACCTTTAAGCCCATGCCGGAGTCCGAACAGGCGGCGCTGCTCGAACGCACCAAGCCGTTTGCCGGCGTCGAGGTCGAAAACCACAAGCGTGGCGTCTAGCGATAACCCTGACTTTCGCGCAAGGCCACTCCTGCCTGTGAAACCTAAGCTTCGTGTCCGCTGGAGCCTCACACCTCGCCAGGCGATGCGCGAACAGGAACGCCTGCGCGAGCGCGTGGTGCTCGAGGACGATTTCGACTCCATCCGCTACGTGGCCGGCGCCGACGTCGCCTTCGATCCCGCCACCGATATCGCCTTCGCGGGGGTTATCGTCTATACGTTCCCTGGACTCCAGGAGGTCGAGCGGCGCATGGTCCGCCGCAAGCTGCGCTTCCCTTACGTTCC
The DNA here is from genome assembly GCA_020072905.1 of Terriglobia bacterium. GTDB lineage: Bacteria > Acidobacteriota > Terriglobia > UBA7540 > UBA7540 > JAIQGB01. The sequence goes on from JAIQGB010000010.1 coordinate 10,349, forward strand.
CGGATTGCTTTCCTTCCGCGAAAGCCCGCTGCTGCTCGCCGCCTTCGCTCGCCTGCGCACGGAGCCGGACCTGATTCTCATTGACGGCCATGGCCGCGCGCACCCTCGGCTGTTTGGCATCGCCTGCCATCTCGGCGTGGTGCTCGACAAGCCCACGATCGGCTGCGCCAAATCGCTCCTGGTCGGAGAGCATTCCGAGCCCGGCACCCAGCGGGGCGCAACCGCGCCGCTCATCTTCAAGGGGGAGCGCGTCGGCGAGGTTTTGCGGACGCGAGCGAATGTCAAACCGATTTACGTCACCATCGGGCACCGCGTTTCTCTTCCCTCTGCCGTCAAGATTGTGGAGCGCTGCCTGGATGGCTTCCGTATCCCCAAGCCGACGCGCGAGGCGGACCACTACGTCCGCGACCTGCGGCGCGCCTGGCAAAGGAGAGCCTGAGGGCGGCTTGGGCTCGCGCTCAGCATCCGGCGGTGTGGACCGGCCGCGGCCCGTGCGGAGTGCTATAATCACGCCCATGAAAGCCCCGGCAACGCGCAAGGTGTCCAAGGCGGGCGGACCGCTCCGCGAGAAGGCGCAACTGATGTCGTCTTCGGAGATCGACCGCACGCTGGTTCGCCTAGCGCACGAGATTGTGGAGCGCAACAACGGCGCCGCGGGGCTGGCGCTGGTCGGCGTGCGCCGGCGCGGATTTCCGCTCGCCGAGCGTCTGGCCCGGAAGATCGCCGACATCGAAAAGGTCCACCCGCCCGTGGGGACGATCGATATCACGTTCTATCGCGACGACCGCTCCACTTCCGTCGGCGAAGCCCGCGTCGAGCACACCTCCGTTCCTTTCAGCATCGAGGACAAGACCGTGATCCTGGTGGACGACGTTCTCTACACGGGCCGCTCCACGCGCGCGGCGCTCGACGCGCTGGTGGACCGCGGGCGCCCGCGGCGCGTCGAACTCTGCGTGCTCATCGACCGCGGCCACCGCGAGCTGCCCATCCAGGCCAATTACGTCGGGCGGGTCGTGCAGACTGCCGAGGCCGAGATTGTGGAAGTCCACCTCCACGAAGTGGATGGCGAAGATCGCGTGGTGCTCTGCGAGGAATCGCCGTAATGCGCCGCCAACGCGCCATGACCGCTGATCGAGATGCCGCGGACGCCGCCGCACCCTCCCTCCCCAGGCCTGCGGCGCCAAGGGATTGCCCGAACATCTCGGTCAGCAACGCGGTGCATCACAATGAGCAGGGGAAGTCCCAGGAGACAAGGAGCACCGGAGAGAAGGAGAATCTATGACCGACAAATTCTGGAAATTCGTGACCGCCGGCATCGTGTTTCTGCTTGCGATCTTCCCGGCCTATCTTCGGGCGGGGGCCTCCGATTCCGCCAAGCGCTCGCTGGAGCATTTGCTTCTGGGCAAGGATGTAAAGGCTTTGACTCAGCTCCCCGCGACCAAAGAAGGCTTGAACATTTACTATGCGCCCCCGGGAGGGAAGGACTGGGATCAGCGCGGGCTGAACTTGCATGACCTGACCAAGTGGCTGAAGGAACGTGGAGTCGGCGTGGAATCCAACCAAGTCGTCACCATCACCAACATCAAAATCCATGGAGATATGGTTGAAGTCCACCTGGGCGGGGGCGGCATGGGTCGGCGGGGCAGCAAGCACGCCCAGTCAACCGCTCCGGGGTTTCAGCGCGCCGGCGGGTCGAGAATCAATTTCCGCTACAAACGCGACGTCACCGACGCCGATCTCCAGCCCAGCGCCTTTCTCGATTTCATGGGCCGGGTTCTGGACGTCAGCGAGATCCGCGAGGAGGCCGCGAAGAGAGACCTTCCCCCCGACGTTCGCCGCGCTGTCGAGGCCAAGGATGTCGTCGAGGGCATGACTTATCAGATGGTGCTGCTGAGCTGGGGCGATCCGGAGCAGAAGAAGATCAACGAGAGCGGAGAGGGCAAACTCTCCGAAACCTGGTTCTACTTGAAGGACGGCCAACGCTGGGTGGTGGACTTCCTCAACGGCAAGGTTTCTCGGACCCAGAAGTTCTGAATGCACTTTCCTGTCGCGCCCGAAGACGTAAAGATTGTTCACGGCCACGCCGGCCGCGGCCTGCAGGTGGTCTGCAACTGCGGGTGCGTAAACCTGAGCTACCCCGAAAGCGTCGTGCCCGTCTGGCACTGCCGCAATTGCGAACGAATCCTCAGCGAGGATTTCCCGCGGCTGGTCGAGAAAGCGCTCGCCCTGCAGCCGCAGGAGCCGACACCCGCAGCGGGGCACTGAACAGCCCGGCAGTTCGCCTTCTTGCTCTGTCCCCCACCGCCCCCCGAGACAATTTCCGTCATCGCGAATCGAGCCTGCGGTTGCACATTGCGCTAGAATGAGCGCCGCAGGGTATCGACGTTTCAATCGTCCGCACGCTGGAGACTGTCATGAGATCGAATCCCCGCTCCGTCAGCCGAGCCGCCATCGCAGGATTGTGTGTGGCCGCCTGCGCCGCCTCAGCAGGGCTGTTCGCCGCGCCGTCGCAAAGGCCCAAAGTGCGAGCCGTCACCGGCTTTGTGAAGATTGACCGAGCGCACTACCGGGAGCAGATCGCGGAAACACTCACGGTGTTGCGCCAAGCCAAGGCCGAGTTCGAAAAGGGCGGCTACGAGGTGGAGTCGCTGCGCATCACGACTCAGCCGTTTCCAGAATACATTCGCGGACTGAGCCGCGCGGAGGCGCTCACCTTTTTTCGCGCCTACGACACGCTGGCGGCGCGGGAATCCTTTGCCCCGAACATCGGGCCCGCCATGCTGCATGATTCCGACGACCCAGCCTCCGTGGAACTGCTGGGCGAAATCCTCTCCACCACGAAGAACCTGGGCTCCAGCGTCATCGTCGGGGACGCTGAGGGAATTCATGGGAAGAACGTACGAGCCTCGGCGCGCATGCTGAAATTCGTCGAGGAGCAGAGCCCGCGCAGCCAGGGCAATTTCAATTTTGCCGTGACGGCCATGCTCGAGCCCTACGCGCCCTTCTATCCGGGTTCCTACCACACGGGTGAGGGAAAGCGTTTCGCGGTCGCACTCGAAGGAGCGAATGTGGTCGAGGAAATCTTCGCGGCCCACCGCGGCGATCCACCCGCGGCGACCGCGGCGCTGGCCCAGGTACTCGGTGAGCACACGCGCGCCATCGAGGCCATCGCGCGCCAGGTCGAGAAAGAGAGCGGCTGGACTTATATGGGCATCGATGCCACCCCCGCACCGTTCCGCGCGGTTTCCATCGGCAAGGCCATCGAAGTGCTGACGGGCGCGCCGTTTGGATCGAGCGGAACAATGACCGCGGCGGCGGCGATCACCGCGGCTCTGCGCTCGCTGCCTGTCCGGCGCGTGGGTTACACCGGGCTGATGCTCCCCGTCCTCGAAGACGATTTGCTGGCGCAGCGATGGGACGAGGGGAAGTATTCGATTGATTCGCTTCTGGCTTATTCGGCGGTGTGTGGCACAGGCCTCGATACGGTTCCGCTGCCCGGGGACGTTTCCGCCGAGCAACTGGAACGCATCATCAGCGACATGGCGACGCTGGCGGTCAAATGGCACAAGCCACTGAGCGCCCGCCTGCTGCCCGTCTACGGCAAGAAGGCCGGCGATCGGACGGAGTTCAACGATCCTTTCCTCGCCAACGCCGTCATCCACCCCTTGCCGTAATCCGGACGCAGGAGAGTCCATGACCTCGGAAGGCCCCCGCGTCGAACGGGTCGGGCTCTGCGCCCGATGCCAGCACGTCAAGCTCATTCACACCGATCGCGGCTCAATCTTCTATCAATGCTCGCGTGCCGCGACTGATCCGACCTACCCCCGCTATCCCGTGTTGCCGATGCTCGAATGCCGGGGTTTTGAGGAGAAGGAGCGCGCGCTCGAAAAGCGTTGACGTTGCCGCGCCCCAAACGAGGCCGCTTGCCAGCGACCGCCTTCTTCGTTCAAACTGTGCTCACGCATGCGCGACAAGATTTACATCGTCAGCTTTCTCCTCGGGGCGGCTCTGCTGCTCTACTTGGGGCGCAGTCTCTTCCAGGGATCGGCCGTCGCGACCTGGGGCCTGACGTTTGCGGGCACGACTGCGGCGGGCGTGCTGGGGATGGCGCTCTACCGCGTGCAACTCGAATTGCGTGCCAGCCGGCAGGAACTGGCGATGAGGCAGGCGGAGCTGAACTTCGCCCTGGAGGTCCAACGCGCGCTTTTCCCCCGCCAACTGCCGACGGACCGCGGCCTGGAGTTTTCGGGAGTCTGTGTTCCCGCGCGGGGGATCAGCGGCGACTACTACGACGTCGTCCCGCTCTCGAACGGCCGCGTGGCCTTCATGATCGCCGATATCAGCGGCAAGGGCATCTCGGCGGCGATCCTGATGTCGAACCTCCACGCCGTGCTCAGGACGCTGTTAGCCGCCGGCTGCACGCCCCTTGAAGTCGGCGCACGCCTCAATCAGCACTTGCACCAGGTCACCGAGGGCTCGCGTTTCGCCACGATTTTCTACGGCGAATGGAATCCGGCCACACGATACCTTTCCTATGTCAACGCGGGACATAACCCGCCGTTTCTCATCAGCCCCCATCGCGTCCAAAGGCTCGAGCCCTGTGGCCCTCCGCTGGGCCTCTTCCCCGAATTCGAATTCGGCGTGCGCATGTGCCGCCTCGAGCGAGGTGATCTCCTCGCCCTCTTCTCCGATGGGGTCACGGAGGCAGGAATCGAACGCGGCAGAGAGTTCGGCGAGGAGCGGCTCGAGAAGCTCATCACCGCCCAGGCGCAAAAGCCGCTGGCGGAGATTCAGCAGCAGGTGCTGGCGGCGGTGACGAGCTGGGCCGGCCCGGAGGCTGAAGACGACGTGACCCTGCTCTTAGTGAGAGCCTCCGAGGAAAACAAGGAGATGCCATGAGGATCGACGGGCACGGATGGCGCGATCATTTGCGGCTGCTCTCGCCTCTCTTTGGGCTGATTACGGCGGTTTGGGCCCTGCGCCTGATCATGGATCTCGCGGGCACTCCGGCCATGATCGTGCGCATGGTCAGCGTAGGCGTGGCGGGCGCGGTCTCCGTCCTCGTGGCGGCTGTCCTGATTCACTTTAAGCGCTTCGGAAGCTACCCCAGCGTGCTGGCGGCGGCCTTTTTGTTAATCTGCGGGGAGCAGCTCCTTATCGTTATGGCCATCGCTTTCGCCGCGCTGACCCGGACGGTCAACGTCTTTTCTTCGGCGGAGTACTCGTTTGGGCTCAGCCCCGCTAGGCACATCGCAAGTCATTTGATCTTCGGGGTAACCTTCGGCTGGATCTTCGCCGGCGCCATGGGCTGCCTGGTGCTCTGGATGCTGCGCCGCTTGGTGCCGACCGAGGTGACCCGCCAGCCAGGAAAATCCCTTCCCTAGGGCGATGGGCGCAGGCAGGGGGGGCTGTCCTTCCCGGCTGGTCCTACTTGAGGTGGCAACTCGCCAGCCCGCGCTTCTCGAGATACTGCTGGTGGTATTCCTCGGCGCGCCAGAATTCCGTGGCGGGAAGGATGGCAGTGACAATGGGCCTCTTGAAGGCGCCCGCGCGCTCCAGCTCCTGCTTGGAAGCTTCGGCGGCCGCCTGCTGCTCCGGCGTGTGGTAGAAGATCACGGAGCGGTATTGCGTCCCAACGTCGGGGCCCTGGCGATTCATTTGCGTGGGGTCGTGACACGTCCAGAAGACTTTCAGGACATCTTCATAGGACACCTTCGCGGGGTCGAAGGTGACCTCCACGACTTCCGCGTGCCCGGTTCTGTCCGTACAGACATCCTTGTAGGTGGGGTTCTTCAGGCTTCCGCCCATGTAACCCACTTGCGTCGCCGTCACGCCCGGAATCTGGCGAAACGCCACCTCGACTCCCCAGAAACAACCGCCCCCAAAAGTGGCTTTTTCCATTGCCCTCACCCTAAATTGAACTCAAATTGCTCTGCCCCAAAACCATTGTTGCGTCTTCCTGCGGGCAATGCAAGCGGTGCGGGGGCGCCGCTGCTCATGCCTATGCCGTGGCCGCTTTCTTGAGCAGGGCAATCTGGCCGGCATGATAGAGGGCGTGCTGGACGGTCCCATGGAGCATGTAATATGCCGTGTATTCCGGGCCGGGGACGGCTTCAATGAGCTGTCGGTCGGTCAGTCGCGTCAAGGCTTTCTGAAGTTCCGCGTGGGCGCGGTCGAGTGCCGCGCGCGCCTGCTTCCAGGCGGCTTCGCTCGTCTCGCCGACAGGGGGCCAGTCCTGCTCGGGTGGAAGGTCGCCAATCACCTCGCCGGAGAGCCGGCGCCGCACCACGGACTCCCACACGCCGACGTGCAACACGATTTCCCAGATGCTGTGCGCGGAAGCGATCGGCCGGCGCGCGGCCGCCTCAGCCGTCACGCCCTTGAGAGTCTCATTGAGCGCCGGGCCGTGCCAGGCTTCACCTTCGTGAGCCCGCCGCAACTGGTCTGCAATTCGCTCGATTTCTGTCATGGGGCCCTCCTCGACGATTGGATTATACTTCTAACGCTTTGGTCACGCCTTTTCGATTCGCGGTCGGCAAGCTGCCCCCCAGGGTCCTGGAACCGCTTCTCGCCGCCTGTCCCGTTCCCCGCAGCTCGCGGGTCATCGTGGGTCCCCGCTTCGGTGAAGACGCGGCGGTCATCGACATGGGGACGAAATACCTCGTCGCCAAAACCGATCCGATCACCTTCACAGCAGAACGCATCGGCTGGTACGCTGTCAACATCAACGCCAACGACATCGCCACGCTCGGGACACGGCCACGCTGGTTTCTGGCCACGCTGCTGCTCCCCGAAACCCATACTACGCGCACTCTGGCGCGAAGCATCTTCCGCGACGTCCTGCGCGCCTGCCGCTCTCTGGGCATCACACTTTGCGGAGGCCATACGGAAATCACCGGGGGGCTTGGCCGGCCCATCGTCGTGGGCATGATGCTGGGCGAAATCGAAAAGTCGCGGCTGGTTCGCAAGGAATCGCAGCGCCCCGGCGACTTGGTGATTCTCACCAAGGGAGTCGCGGTGGAGGGCACAGCGATCCTGGCGCGAGCGAAGGCCCGCCGGCTCGAGGCAAAACTCGGAAAGCCGCTGGTTCGTCGTGCCTGGCGCCTGCTCTTCCACCCCGGAATTAGCGTGGTGCGCGAGGCTCTCCTGGCGGTGCGGCACGGAGAAATCCACGCCATGCACGACCCCACGGAAGGCGGGCTGCTCTCCGGCCTCTACGAGCTCGCGCGCGCTGGCCACGTGGGACTGCGCATTTGGTTGGACAAAGTTCCGGTCCTTGCCGAGACGCAGGCCTTCCGCCGCGTCCTGGGATTCGATCCCTTTGCTCTGATCGCCTCTGGCGCGCTGCTGTTGGTCGCGAGCGCAGGGACGGCGGGAAGAGTCCTCGACGCGCTGGCCCGCGCCGGCATCTCCGCCGCAGCCATCGGCGAAGTTCGGCGCGCTTCAGAGGGAATCCGCGTGCTGGATCCGGGCGGCGCGCGGCTGCGGTCGTTGGCCGTTCCCGCCCGCGACGAGTTGGCGCGGCTGCTCTCTGCCGACTAACGCTGTCTGCAGGGTTCGAGACACGCAGCGGTTATCGAGGTCGGAAGAGGGCTGCCGGATTTTTCGCTCCTGCTGATCTGAGTTGCATCAGGCGACGCCGCGGCGCGTTCAATCTTTCCCTCGCGGGTGATTGGATTAAGTCTCCGCTTGTGGTATAGTCCCGCTTTCGAGCTGGACAACTCTCCGAGGACTGGTCGCCTTCTGCAGTAAGCTTCATCAGAAGAGGGAACGGGGAAGACTCCGAAAAAAGGTCGCAGGAGTCAGAGACCGCTAGAGTCCACTCTGACAGGAAGCTTTTCCCGTCGGGCGCAGGGGGGAGTCGTCCCGTCAAACAGAATCCTCCATTCTCAGATCGACGCCATGAATGCTTGGCACGAAGTCCTGAACCATCTCAAAGCTAAGGTCAACACCCAGAGTTACCAGACGTGGTTGCGCCCCACACGGTACAGCCACGTGGCCGGCGAGACCCTCGTCGTCCGCGTACCCAATCCGGAGTTCCAGGACTGGATTCAGGAACACTACGCTCCGCTCATCCAGGAGGCTCTCGAGCGGCTGAAGCTGGGAGTCCGCGAGGTCTCCTTCGTGTTCGAGGAGAACCCGGACCGGAAAGGGCCGGAGAATGGCGAGGGGAAGGTTGTGCAAGGGAAGCTCGACTTTGATTCCGTTGAGAACCAGCTTAATCCCCGATATACGTTCGAGACGTTCGTGGTCGGCTCCTGCAACCAGTTCGCCCACGCCGCGGCGCGCGCCGTCGCCGAGGCCCCCTCGAAGTCTTACAACCCCCTGTTCCTTTACGGCGGCGTGGGCCTGGGGAAGACCCACCTCATGCAGGCCGTTGGCCACCTCATCAAGAAGAACCGGAAGGAAATGCAGCTCGCCTATGTTTCCTCGGAGCGATTCACCAATGAAGTCATTAGCTCGCTCCGCTACGACGGCATGGTTTCCTTTCGGGAGAAATACCGTAACGTGGACATCCTGCTCATGGACGACATTGAGTTCATTGGCGGCAAGGAGCGCACCCAGGAGGAATTCTTCCACACTTTCAACACCCTCTATGAGGCGCAGAAGCAGGTGGTGATATCGAGCGATTGCCCACCCAAGGAAATCCTGGGGCTCGAGGAGCGGCTGCGCTCCCGGTTTGCGTGGGGACTGACCGCCGACCTGCAGACTCCGGACCTTGAGACGCGCATGGCGATCCTGGCCAAGAAGGCCGAAGCGCAAGGAATCCTCTTGCCGGACAACGTCGCCACGTTCATCGCCTCCAAAATCAAGTCAAGTATTCGCGATCTGGAAGGCGCCCTGACGCGCTTGACCGCTTATTGCTCACTGACCGGCGAGGAGATTTCGCTCGCTATGGCTCAGCAGCATCTGAAGAACTTGGTGGATATGGATGAGCGTCACGTCTCCATCGAAAACATCCAGAGAGTTGTCTGCCAAGAATTCGGCTTAAGCATTTCGCAGTTGAAGGCCAAAAATAATAGCCGTTCCGTCGCCTATCCGAGGCAAATCGCGATGTATCTCGCTAAGGAACTCACTCCGGCGTCCCTCCCGCACATCGGCAGGGAGTTTGGAGGCAAGCATCACACGACCGTTATACACTCGGTCACAAAAATCGCGGCGATGCGCAAGACGGACCGGGATTTGAACAGGCTTATCAACAAGCTAAGTGACAGCTTTGGTTAGGCTTGGTGTTTTCTTGACTTTATGTGTGTGTGCGCGCGCTGTGGATTCGAATTAAGAGGTGGCCCTTTGACACAAACTCACAATAGGCACTTTGTATTCCACAGTGTGGTCAGCAATAAGTGGATTTGCTTACTTTGACTTGCATATTTTCCACAAATCCACAAGCCCTACTGCTAAAATAGAGTTTACAGGATCTAACCCTTATGGAATTCTCGGCTAAGAAGTCAGACCTCCTCCGGGAACTTAACCTGACCCAGGGAGTTGTTGAAAAGAAGACAACCATCCCCATCCTTTCCAATCTCCTCCTGGAGTTTGAGGGTTCGGGACTCAAGCTTAGCGCCACGGATCTCGAACTCGGACTTCGGTGCACTTGCGCGGCGAACGTGAAAAAGGAAGGTGCCGGAACCGTCCCAGCGAAACGGCTCTTGGAGATTGTGCGTTCCCTGCCGGAAGCCGAGGTCCGTTTCAAGATTCTGGAGAACCACTGGGTGCAACTAAACTGCGAACGGGCCTCCTTCAAGTTGGTGGGGATGGCCCGGGACAATTTCCCCGTACTCCCGGCGATTCCGAAAGTAGTGGCAACGCTTCCTGCCAACGTCCTCGCTGCATTGATCCAAAAGACGATTTTTGCCATCTCCAACGAGGAATCCCGTTATACCTTGAACGGAGCTTTACTTCTCTTGAAGCCGGAAAGCGTCTCAATGGTAGCGACAGACGGGCATCGGTTGGCGCTCGTCGAGCAGGATACGAGAGTCACCGGGATCTCCAACGAACTTCGCGCCTTGGTTCCCAAGAAGGCAATGGGTGAGTTGCAGCGGTTGCTGGCTGAAAGCGCTGCGGATGCGCCTGTGGAGTTCGCCAAGGACGAGAGCCACCTCTTCTTCTCAGTGGGTGAACGCGTTTTAATTTCGCGGATGCTCACTGGGCAATTCCCGAATTACGAGGCTGTTCTGCCGCGCGAGAACAACCGCATCATCGAGTTGGACAAGGATCTGGTAACGGCGGCGGTTCGTCGTGTCGCGCTCCTTGCCGACGAGCGCTCGCGCGCGATCCGCGTCCAGGTGGACAAGGATCGGTTTGAGGTCTTCTCTTCCAGCGGTGAATACGGCGAAGCCCACGAGACACTCGATGCCCAGTACACGGGCGAGCCCCTGCAGATCGGGTTCAACTATCAATATCTGCTGGACTTTTTGAATGTCATCGGAGACGGCGGGAAGGTGCGCTTCGAGCTCAAGGATGAGCAAAGCGCTGGCCAACTGCGCCCGGGCGGTGAGGAATCGTACCGATATCGTTACGTCATCATGCCGATGCGCATTTGACAGCTTTTGTGCGGAAGGTGACTGGCCCCGGTGAGCGCTTGGGGAGACAAAGTGACTTCCAAAGGCCAAGTAGCCAAGGGGTGGAAGTTCTGAAAGGTACCAAGAGCTATTGGGTTTGTGAGGAACGCTTGGGCCGACAGGGGAGGTGCTTCTCTGTCGGTCTTTTCGTGTAAGGCGGCTGAGGCAGGGAGGTCGGGGGCTGGTGGCCAAGCAGAACGCGCCGAACAACCAACCATCTGGAACCTACGATGCCGAGAGCATCAAAGTCCTGGGCGATCTTGAGGCTGTCCGCAAGCGCCCGGCGATGTACATCGGCTCGACCAGCCAGATGGGCCTGCACCACCTGGTCTGGGAGGTTGTGGACAACTCGGTCGACGAGGCGCTGGCGGGATACTGTGACCGCGTTGACGTCACGGTCCACACGGACAACTCGGTGACCGTCGTGGATAACGGCCGCGGGATTCCGGTTGACCTGCACAAGGAGGAGGGGCGGTCCGCGGCGGAAGTCGTCATGACGGTGCTGCACGCCGGCGGAAAGTTTGATACCAAGAGCTACAAAGTCTCCGGCGGGCTGCACGGCGTCGGAGTCTCAGTCGTCAACGCGCTGGCCGAATGGCTTGATCTCGAAATCTGGCGCGACGGTTACACCTGGGAGCAGTCCTACGAGCGTGGCAAGCCGCTGGCCCCTCTCAAGAGGGCCGGCAAAACCGAAAAGCGTGGCACGAAAATCACATTTCTTCCCGACGCCAAGATTTTCGATTCTATCGATTTCAATTACGACACCCTCGCCCAGCGGCTCCGCGAACTCTCGTTTTTGAACAAGGGCCTGACCATCCGCCTCAAGGGCGAGCGCAGCAACAAGCAGGCGGAGTTCCACTATACCGGCGGCATCGCGGAGTTCATCAAGCACCTCAACAAGAACAAGAACGTGCTGCACGCGCAGCCCATCTACGCCGAGGCCGACCGCGAAGACGTGCACATGGAGTTCGCGCTCCAGTACAACGACTCGTACACCGAGACCGTCTTCTCGTTCGCCAATAACATCAACACCGTGGACGGTGGCACGCACCTCTCCGGTTTCCGCTCGGCGCTGACGCGCGGCATCAACCAATTCGGGCAGAACCAGGGGCTCTTCAAGGACGTAAAAGAAAACCTCCAGGGCGAGGACGTGCGCGAAGGCTTGGTGGCGGTCATCAGCGTCAAGCTGCCGCAGCCGCAGTTTGAAGGCCAGACGAAAGGCAAGCTCAACAGCGACATCCAGAGCACGGTGGCGAGCTTCGTTTACGAAAAGTTGATGGAGGCCTTCGAGAAGAATCCCACCGTGGGCCGCAAGATTTGCGGGAAGGCCATCGACGCCGCCCGCGCGCGCGAGGCGGCGCGCAAGGCCCGGGAACTCACCCGCCGCAAGGGCGCGCTCGATTCCGGCGGCCTGCCCGGCAAGCTGGCGGATTGCCAGGAGAAAGACCCGCAGCGCTGCGAACTCTTCCTGGTGGAGGGCGATTCGGCTGGTGGCTCCGCGAAGCAAGGCCGCGACCGGCGCTACCAGGCCATTTTGCCGTTGCGCGGCAAAATCCTGAACGTCGAGAAGGCGCGCCCGGACAAGATGCTTTCCCATGAAGAAATCCGCGCGCTCATCACCGCGCTCGGGACCGGCATCGGCAAGGACGACTTCGACGTCGCGAAGCTTCGCTACGGCAAGATCATCATCATGACCGACGCGGACGTGGACGGCTCACACATCCGCACCCTCCTCCTGACGTTCTTTTATCGCCAGATGCCCGAGCTCGTCGAACGCGGGCACGTCTTCATCGCCCAGCCGCCGCTTTATCTCATTAAGAAGGGGAAGCGCGTCCAGTACATCCACGACGAAAAAGAATTCCGCCGCGAAGTCATGCGCCGCGCCACGGAAGACCACGCCGTCGAAATCCAAGACGGTGCGACGAAAAAGCGCCTGGAGGGCGGCGAACTGACGAACTTTCTGATGGCCCTTGCCGAGTATGTCGAGCTCTTCGCGAAGCTCGACAAGCGCCTGGGTGACACGCGGCCCGTCAAGGCGATGCTCGAGGTTGAGCTGGGCAAGAAGATGGAGCTGGAAGACAAGCAGAAGCTCGATCCCATCGCCAAAGAGCTGAAGAGCCAGGGATTCAAGACCGCCGTGAACCTCGATGAGGAGCACAACCTCTACACGCTCAGATTCTCCAGCGAGAGCCAGGGCGAGCAGGTCATCGACTGGGAGTTGGTCTCCAGCGCCGACTACCGCCGCCTGCTGGATTTGCACCGGCGCGTGCGCAACCACGACCATCCGCCTTTCGTTCTCTCGGCGAACGGCGGCCAGATGACCATCGAGAACCGCGAAGCACTCCTCGAGCACGTGATGGCCGCGGGCAAGAAGGCTTTCACGGTGCAGCGCTTCAAAGGCCTGGGCGAGATGAATCCCACCCAGCTCTGGGAAACTACCATGGATGCCGAGCAGCGCACGCTCCTCCAGGTGCGCGTCGAAGACCAGGTCGAGGCCGATTCGATCTTTACTGTGCTCATGGGCGACGCCGTCGAGCCCCGCCGCCAGTTCATCCAGGAAAACGCCCTCGAGGTGAAGAACCTCGATATCTAACGCCGATTCACCGCAGGATTCGCGGGCAAGTACTTCGCCCGTGCTCTTAAGGAAGATTCATGGGTGACCAGGAACTGATTAAGCCGACGCGGGAAATTCCCGTCAACATTGAAGACGAGATGCGCGCGTCGTATCTCGACTACGCGATGAGCGTCATCATCGGGCGCGCGCTGCCCGACGTCCGCGACGGCTTGAAGCCCGTGCATCGCCGCATTCTCTATGCGATGTACAAAGAGGGCAACACCAGCGACCCGTCTACGACACGCTGGTGCGCATGGCGCAGGACTTCAACATGCGCTACCCGCTCATCGACGGCCAGGGGAACTTCGGCTCGGTGGATGGCGACCCGGCGGCGGCCTATCGATACACGGAGTGCCGGCTCTCGCGCCTCGCGGAAGAACTCCTGGCCGACATCGAAAAGGAAACAGTCGATTTCGTTCCCAACTTCGACGAGTCCACGGAAGAGCCGACCGTCCTGCCCACCAAGGTCCCCAACCTGCTCGTCAACGGCTCGGATGGCATCGCCGTCGGCATGGCCACCAAGATTCCGCCGCACAACCTCACAGAAATCATCGACGCTGGCATTCTGCTCATCAACAAGCCCAACTCCTCGACTGACGAAATCCTCTCGCTCGTGCCCGGGCCGGATTTTCCCACTGGGGCTTACATCTACGGACGCAGCGGCATCAAGACCGCTTACGAAACCGGCCGCGGCCAATTCACCATGCGCGCCAAGGCGGCCATCGAGCGGCCCACCAAGGAGAAGCAGCAGATCGTCATCACCGAAATTCCCTTCCAGGTGAACAAAGCGAAGACGATCGAGCGCATCGCCCAGCTCGTTCAAGACAAGAAGATCGAGGGAATCTCCGACATCCGCGACGAGAGCGACCGAGAAGGCATGCGCGTCGTCATCGAGCTGAAGCGCGGCGAGCAGCCGGAAGTCATCCTCAACAACCTCTACAAGCACACGCAGCTTCAGGAAACCTTCGGCATGATCATGCTGGCCATCGTCAACGGCCAGCCGCGCACCCTCTCGCTCGTCGAAGCCATCCAGCTTTTCATCGACCACCGCGTCAACGTGGTGCGGCGGCGCACTGCCTATCTGCTGCGCAAAGCCCAGGAGCGCGCGCACATCCTGGAAGGATTCCTCAAGGCGCTCCAGCACCTGGACGCCATCATCAAGCTGATCCGTGCGTCGAAAGCGCCTAAGGACGCGCGCGAAGGTTTGATGGAGCGCTTTGATTTCACGGAGCGGCAGGCGCAGGCCATCCTCGAGCTGCAGTTGCAGCGCCTGACCGCGCTCGAGCGCGAGAAGATCCAGCAGGAGTACGACGAGCTGCAGAAGAAGATCGCCGAGTACAAGGAAATCCTGGCGAGCGACCGGGTTCTGAAGAAACTGATCGTCGACGAACTCAAGCAGGTGCAGAAGGAATACGGCGACCTACGGCGCACGGAGATCATCGAGGAGCAGGCGGAGATCAAGCTCGAAGACCTCATCGCCGAGGAAGACGTGGTCATCACACTCTCGCACGCCGGCTATGCCAAGCGCACGCCGCTCTCCACCTATCGCCAGCAGGGGCGCGGGGGCAAGGGCCGCATCGGCATGAAGACGCGCGAGGAGGACTTCGTCGAGCACCTCTTCATTGCCTCCACGCACAGCTACATCCTGGTCTTCACCAACACCGGGCGCGTTTACTGGCTGAAGGTGTACGAGATTCCGGACGTGGGCGCCGCGGGCCGCGGGAAGAACATCGTCAACCTCGTCAGCCTCGCGTCGGGAGAGAAAGTCGCCTCCGTGGTTGCCGTGCGGCAATTGCCCGACGAGCCCAAGGACGTGGCGGTGGACGGCGAAACCTTCGCGGCCGAAGGGTACGTGATCCTGGCGACCCGCCACGGCCTGATCAAGAAGTCGCGGCTCGCGGAGTTTTCCAATCCCCTCTCGCGCGGCATCATCGCCATGAGCATCGAGGAAGGCGACGAATTGATCGCCGGCAAGCTCACCTCCGGCCGCGACACGATTTTCCTCGCCAGCCACGAAGGCATGGCCATCCGCTTCCCGGAGACGGACGTGCGCGATATGGGCCGCCAGGCGTACGGCGTCTACGCCATGGACCTGGAAAAGGGCGACTACATCGTGGGCATGGAAATCGTCGGCGAAAAGGAACTGATCCTCTCCGTCACCGAGAAAGGCTACGGCAAGCGCACGGCCATCACCGAGTATCGCCTCCAGTCGCGGGCCGGCAAGGGAGTCATCAACGTCAAGACCGTGGAGCGCAACGGGAAAGTGGTCGGCGCGCTGAGCGTCACGGAGGACTCGGAAGTCATGATCATCAGCGCGCAAGGCAAGATCGCTCGGCTCGATTCGAGCAAGATCCGCGAGTCCGGCCGCTCGGCGCAAGGCGTGCGGCTGATGGCGCTCGAAGGCGACGACGCGGTGGCCGCCGTCTGCCTGGTCCGCAGCGAAACCAACGGCGGGCCGTCACAACCCCCGCTGATCCAATAGCGCTGGCCTTACGGCCGGCAAGGGGAATTCGAGGGGCGCAGCTTGCTGCGCCCCTACTTGTCTTGGGCGATTCCGGCGCGGTATCCTAGCCCTTCAGGGCGGAAGTGAATGACCGAACTTGAATCAAAAGAGCGGCGGCTTTACGAAGTGCTGGGAAAAGTCCCCACGCTCATCGTCGCCTATTCGGGCGGAGTGGATTCGGCGTATCTGGCCTACGCGGCGCATCGCGCGCTGGGCGAGCGGATGCTGGCCGTGACGGCGCTCAGCGCGAGTTATTCCGAACGCGACCGGCGGGAGGCGGAAGCCTGCGTGGCGCGCTTCCAGCTCCCCCACGAATTCATTGAGACTGACGAGCTCGCGAATCCCGCGTATCGCGCCAACAATCCCGACCGCTGCTATTTCTGCAAAGACGAACTCTTCGACAAGCTCGATGCGCTCGCGGTCCGTCGCGGCTTCACGGCTGTCGCCTACGGCGTGAACGTGGACGATCAAGGTGACTGGCGGCCGGGCCAACGCGCCGCGCGCGAGCATCGCGTGATGGCGCCATTGCTCGACGCCGGGCTCACCAAGGCAGACATTCGCGAGCTTGCCCACCGCGCCGATGTTCCGGTTTGGAACCGTCCCGCCAGCGCCTGCCTTTCCTCGCGCATCGCCTACGGCATCGAAGTTACGCCGGAGCGGCTGAAGACCATCGAGCAAGGCGAGGAGGCGCTCCGCGAGCTCGGCTTCCGCCAGTTTCGCGTTCGTCATCACGACGAACTGGTGCGCATCGAGATCGCGCCGGAAGAGCTTCCCCGCGCCCTCGCACCAGAGATGGCGGAAAAATTCGTCGCCATCTTCAAAGCCTTGGGATTCAACTTCGTGACACTCGACCTGGAAGGCTACCGCTCCGGCTCGCTCAACACCCACCTCATCCAAATCCAGAACTGACTCAGTTGTGTTACTCTCCGTCTGTCCGACAGGAGGAAATCGTGCGCTCTTCAAAGATCGCTGGCTGCGTTTGCTTCTTGCTCGTCCTGTTTTTTTCCGCTCACTGGTCCCTCCGCGCGCAAACCCAGAACCTCGCGGAGCGGCTCGGCTATCCCGCGGACGCGAAGCTACTGATCATTCACGCGGACGACCTCGGCTTGGCGCATTCGGTGGACCAGGCCAGCTTCGCGGCGCTCGACCAGAAGGCCGTGACGTCGGCCAGCATCATGGTGCCCTGCCCATGGTTCAGCGAAGTCGCCTCTTACGCCCAGGCGCACCCGGAAGCCGATCTGGGCCTGCACCTCACGCTCACCAGCGAATGGAAAACCTACCGGTGGGGACCCCTCGCCTCAAAGGATCAGGTCCGCGGCCTGCTGGATCCGATGGGCTACCTCTGGCCGGACGTGCCGCCGGTCGTCAAGAACGCCAGCCCCGAAGAAGTCGAGCGCGAGATTCGCGCGCAGGTTGACGAGGCTATCCGCGCGGGTGTCAAACCCACCCATCTCGACTCGCACATGGGGACACTTTTTGCCAATCCCGCATTCTTCGCCGCTTATGTGAAGGTGGCGCACGAGTACGGGGTGCCGTTCTTCGCCCCGCGTGTCCCGAACGCGCCGAAAGAAATCCTGGCCTTGGGGGAAAAGACCGGTTTCCTGCTCGACGGCTTCGCGATGGCAGGCGACCAACTGAAACCTGAAGGATGGCAGGCGTTCTATGCGAGCGTCTTGCGCTCACTCCAGCCCGGTGTGACGGAACTGATCGTTCACCTCGGCCACGACGACGCCGAGCTTCAGGCCATCGCCGTCGATCATCCCGCCTATGGCAGCGCCTGGCGCCAGCGGGACTTTGATGTGATGACGAGCCCCGCGTTCAAGAAGGCGCTGGAAGAAAACCATGTCGTCCTTATCGGCTGGAGCGATTTGAAGAAGCTGCTGTAGCGGCGGGCTTCAGGTTGGCACTTGCGAATGTGCTAAGAGCCGCGGCCGCTCCTGGCTGTGCCGGGCTGAAGCCCGGCGCTATCGGGCGAATTCCTTGGCAACGCGCACAGTGTTGGTGTGTATGGTGACGGTATCCTCGACGTGGCGGGCGTAGCCGCCGGCGAGGGTGACGGCGACGGGAATTTTCTTGGCGTGGGCCTTTTCAAGCACCAGCCGGTCCCGCTTTTCGAGCCCCTCGAGAGTCAGCCTTAATCCCCCCAACTGATCTTCGCGGTACGGGTCGGCGCCCGCGACATACAAGATGAGTTCCGGAGAGGATTCGGCGAGCGCTTTGTCCAGCCCCTCGCCGAACGCGGCGAGATATCCGTCGTCGTCCACGCCGTCCGGCAAATTGATATCCAGCGAGCTGGGCGGCTTGGGGTGGGGATAGTTATTCGCCTGGTGGATGGAGAGCGTGAAAACGCTCGGGTCGCCGCCGAAGATCGCCGCGGTGCCGTTGCCCTGGTGAACGTCGCAATCGACGGTCATGGCGCGCTCGATGGCCTGATCCTTTTGCAGCCGGCGAATGGCGATGGCGATGTCGTTCAGCACGCAGAAACCTTCGCCGTGGTCGGGGTAGGCGTGGTGAAAGCCGCCGCCGATGTTGACCGCCGCGCCGTCTTCGATGGCCAGCCGTCCGGCCAGGATTGAGCCGCCCGCCGAGAGCCACACGGCGCGGACCAGTTCCGGCGAGTAAGGGATCTCGAGGCGCATGATTTCGAGATAGGAGAGTTTGCCGGTCTGCAGCTTGCGGATGTAATCGCGGTGGTGGACGAGAGCCACATCGTCGTCCGAGGCGGCCTGGGGCTCGACGATGTCCTCAGGCTTCGCCACGCCGTCGCGCAGCAGCCTCTCTTTGATCAGCCGATACTTGATGGACGGGAAGACGTGGTCGCCCAGGTGAAGGTCGTATTGGTCGGAGTAGATTACCTTCATCAGGCCCATTCGCCACAGAGGCACAGAGGCGCCAAGGGCCGCAAGCGGATCTGTCTTCTGATTTCCTTCTCTGCGTCTCTGTGTCTTTGTGACGATCTTTTCATTCCACCGTCACCGACTTGGCTAGATTCCTTGGCTGGTCCACATCGCAGCCGCGCAGAACCCCCATGTGGTAGGCGAGCAATTGCAGCGGCACGGCTTCGAGAATCGTGGAGAGCATCCCGATCGTGTGAGGCAGCACGACCAGATGATCGGCCATGGCGCGGACTTCCGTATCGCCCTCGGTGATCAGGGCGAGGATCGCGGCACCGCGCGCCTTAGCTTCCTTGATGTTGGAGATCGTCCGTTCGTAGCGCGCCCGCGAGTAGGGGGATTCCCAGTTGCAGGTAGCGATGACCACGACGGGCAGGCCCTCGGTGATAAGCGCGTTTGGCCCGTGCTTCATCTCACCCGCCGGATACGCTTCCGCATGGATGTAAGAGAGTTTTTTCAGCTTCAGCGCGCCTTCGAGCGCCACCGGGAAATGCACGCCACGGCCGAGGAAGAGAAAATCCGACGAGCGGTAAAAGATGCGGGCCAGGTCTTCGATCTCCTCATCTTTTTGCAGCACGGCTTCGAGCTTTTTGGGCAGGGCGGTCAGGGCGTTAAGCAACTTCTTCGATTCGGAGGGTGGCAGCACACCGCGCGTGTGGCCGAGATACACGGAAAAGAGCAGCAGCGCGGTCAACTGCCCGGTGAAGGTTTTGGTCGAGCCCACGCCGATCTCCGGTCCCGCATGCGTGTAGATCGTCCCGTTCGCCTCGCGCGGCGCCATGCTGCCCAGGACGTTGCAGATGGCGAGCGTCTTCGAGCCCTTGGCGTGGGCCTCGCGCTGCGCGGCGATGGTATCCGCTGTCTCGCCGGATTGGGTGATGAGCACCGTCAGCGTGCGGGGGTCGACGAGCGGGTCACGGTAGCGGAATTCCGAGGCGTAATCCACTTCCACGGGCACCTTCGCCAGCCGCTCGATCATCACCTTGCCGGCCAGCCCGGCGTGGCGCGAGGTTCCCGCGGCCACAATTTTGATTTCGCGGAAGGAGCGGAACTCGTCCTCGGTGATCTCCATTTCGTCCAGGAACACCTGGCCGGTTTCGGGGGAGATGCGCCCGAGCGTCGTGTCGCGGACGGCGCGAGGCTGCTCGTAGATCTCCTTGAGCGTGAAGTGCCGGAAGCCGCCCTTTTCGGCCAGGATGGGGTCCCAGGTGATGTGCTGCACGCGGCGCGTGACGGGACGGCCGTCGAAATCGGTCAGCTTCACGCCATGCGGCGTGAGCACGGCTAGGTCGCCATCCGCCAGGAAGAAAATCTCGCGCGTGTGATAGAGGATCGCCGGGACGTCGCTCGCCACGAAGTACTCGTCCTTGCCCAGGCCGATGACGGCGGGCGGCCCTTGGCGGACGGCGACGATCTTGTTCAGGTCGCGCGTCGAGATGATGGCCAGGGCAAAGACGCCGGTGAGTTGCCGCACCGCCGCGCGTACGGCCTCCTCGAGATTGCCGGGGTGCGAGCCGGCGGAGCCGCCATCGAGATGCTTTTCGATCAGGTGGGCGATGACTTCCGTGTCCGTCTCGGTGGTGAACTTGTGGCCCTCCTCTTCCAGCACCTTCTTGATTTCCAGATAATTTTCGATGATGCCGTTGTGCACCACGACGACCGTGCCGTGACAGTCGCGGTGGGGATGCGCGTTCTCTTCCGTGGGCGCGCCGTGCGTGGCCCAGCGCGTGTGCCCGATCCCGTAAGTCCCGTCGATGGGGTTGAGCCGGATGACCTCTTCCAGGTTCCGCAGCTTGCCGGTCGCGCGGCGGATTTCAAGCTTCCCCTCGCGAATCACCGCCAGGCCCGCCGAGTCGTAGCCGCGGTACTGCAGCCGCTGCAGGCCTTCGAGCAGCACGGGCACCACACGCTTGTTGCCTATATATCCGACGATTCCCGACATGGAGGTCTCTTTCCGGGAGAGTCGCGCGGCTTGGCCGCTTCCAGTTTGAGGACTACGCAGACCCAGGAAAAGCAAGCCATTATAGCAGACTGCGCGCGCTTCGCCGGAGTGCGATGCGGCCGGCACAAGGGCCGCAACCCACACGGCACTATTGCCCCATCTGAATACCTCGGCTAAGCTGGCTGGAGGGCCAACTGAGGAGGCGAAAAATGACGACAGAGCTTCGAGACAAGATCGCGCTGGTGACGGGCGGGACGCGCGGGATTGGATACAGCATCGCGGAGGCGCTGCTGGCGGAGGGGGCCAAGGTCTTCGTCTGCGGGCGCGACGCGGCCGTATTGAAAAAATCGCTGGAAAGCCTGGGGCGGAACGGCAAGGACCGCCTGGGGGGAGCCGCGGCGGACGTCCGCCACTACGAGGATTGCCGGCGAATCGTTCATGCCACGGCGGAGCGTTTTGGCGGGCTCGACATTCTCGTTAACAACGCGGGCATCGGGGTCATGAAGCCTGTTGACCAGCTCACGCCGGAAGACTGGGACGCCACGATCGAGACCAATCTCTCCGGGGTTTTCTATTGCTGCCGAGAGGCCATCCCGCTGATGCGCCAACGCGGCGGGGGATACATCTTCAACATCTCGAGCCTGGCCGGCGTCAATCCCTTTGCGGGCGGGAGCGCCTACAACGCCTCCAAATTCGGCCTGAACGGTTTCAGCGAAGCGATGATGCAGGATATCCGCTACGACGGCATCCGCGTCAGCTACATCATGCCGGGCAGCGTGGATACGGATTTTGCCACGGCGCCGGGTTCGAAGCGGCGCGAAACCTGGAAGTTGACGGGCGCGGACATCGCCAAGGCCGTCATCGATCTCTACAGGTTCCCGAAGTCGTCGCTGGCCAGCCGCATCGAGATGCGGCCCTCCCAACCGCCGCGCAAGAAATAGCGACCCGCTTCGATTCAGAGGAGTCGAAGCCCCGCCAGCTTGCGGAAAGGTTGGAAATCCTGGTCGCGGGTGATGAGCGGGACGTCGTGGTCCAGGCAACTCTGGGCGATGAGCGTAGCCGCGATCTTTGGGCGGTACCGATGCCGGATCAGCAAGGCGCGGGTCCGCCCCGCACGTTCCCAGTAACCTGAGGTAATCTCGAGCAGAGGTGTTCTCAAAACCAAATCTTGCATGCCGACCGGCAGGGCCGGGTAACTGATCAACTCGGTGACCGAGACGGGAGCCAGCTTGAGAAATCGGCGGCCCAGAGCCTCCGCGATCAAGTCCACGTCGTGCCCCTTGTCGCCCTGAAGAAATGCGATAAACGAGCTCGTGTCGCTACAGATCATTCGTCCCCGCGAAGTTCCTGCCAAGTCATGCCGAACTTTACTTTGCCGCGCATTTTCAGGAGCCGGTCATACACGTCCTGGGTGGCCAGAATCTCCAAGCCTTTACGCACGGTCGGTGTCGCGCCGGCCTTCGTCGCTCTTTTCGCCTTGCGCAGTAAGTCGCTCGGGACCATGACCGTCAGTTTTTGCATCCGTGGTTTTGCCATGAATAGAAGATACCGTATGGACTGCCGTATGTCAATACGGCATCCAAAGCGACTCAAGACTCCAGCGGATGGCACCCGACTTCAATCCAGCGGCACTTCGTTCAGCACATCATCCCAATGCTGCTCGGTGATCTCCCAGCGGCGGCGTTCCTCGCGATCGTGGTCGTCCTTGTTGGGGTAGAGGGAGCGGATGATTTCCGGCTCCTGCTGGTGCGCCTGCTCGAGCGCTGACCAGTCTCGCCAAACCATGACGACCTTATAGTCCCAGGCCGGGCTTGCGGCGTGGAAGCGGCGCTCGTAGAGCTTTTCACTTTTGAGGACCCCCTCCTTCATCAATTGCTTGAGGATCGGGTTGTGATTTTTCTTGTAGAGCGCCAGCCATTCCTGTGTCGTCCCCGGCGCGAGCTTGTAGTAGTACTCGATGGTCACCGGTGCACCGGCCGGCGGGTCGGCGCCCGGCGAGGGCGCGACAGCAAACAATGCCGCGAAGGGAAGTCCCAGCAGCGGAAGAATCCTGTTCATCATCTCTCCTCCCAAGTCTATAAGGTCAATCGCTCAAACACCCATTCATCCCCTCACCCCATCTTCATCACCGATGCAATTCCACAATGTCCTTGTCCGCGAGCAGGTAGTCCCGATTCACCATCTGGCCCTCAAATCTCCCGTGGCCCCAGACGCGGGCGTATTTGAGTTGCGTGATGAAGTCATGGTGCACCAGGGCGGCGAGATCAATCAAGTGTGCACCGCGGCGGAGCACGTAGGGTGGGGTCGTCTCCAGCTTGTGGCCGGGCGCCTTGGTGTAAACGCGGACCAAGTCGAGCATCTCGAAGATGCCGCGGCGGAGCGTTTCCAGGCCGCCACCCGTTTCCGCCGAAACACAGACCGTATCGAAGCGCGAGCTATACAGTTCGTGAAGAATCTCCAAGTTTTCCTCGGCCCCGCTCCGGTCGCGCTTGTTGGCGACCAGCAAGGCTCCCTTCTGGAGCCATCCCTGGCCCTCCGGGATCGTGCCCCGGGCGAGATGGACTTTCGCCTTGACCAGCTCGCCGAGAGTCGTCTCCAAGTCTTCGAGCAGGTCCGGATCGCCCAGGTCGACGACGACCAAGGCCGCGTCAGCGTTGCGGATGATTTGGTAGACCCACGACTCATGAAGCTCCGGGTGAACGGGCGGAAGGTCCACAAGCTGAAATTGAATGTCTTCGAAGGCCATCATGCCGGGCTGGGGCGCCCGCGTCGTAAACGGGTAGTCGGCGACCTCGGGGGCAGCGTGCGTGAGGCGGCGCAAGAGCGCTGACTTGCCGCTGTTGGGCGGGCCGACCAGCGCCAATTGTCCGGCGCCTTCCTTGTCAACTTTGTAGATCAGCCCGGCGCGGCTGACGGGGCGTTTCGACTGCTCGTTGCGGAGCTTGGCCAGGCGGCGCTTGATGTCCGCCTGCATCTTCTCCGTCCCCTTGTGCTTGGGGATGGTGGCGAACATTTCCTCCAGCGACTCGATCTTCTCGGGCGTCGTCTTGGCGCTTTTGAAACGCCTTTCGGCTTCCAGGTAATCGGGCGTGAGATTCGCAGGCATGGCTCGCGGCGAGAGAGAGGCTATTATGCGACGGATCGCGCCGAGGGCAAAATATAACGCGGGACTCGAAGCCGGCGCCGGTTGTCCCAGCCCGACGCCGCTCGGAAGGGCGGCGTGACATCACGCGACGCGGAATTTCGCCACGCCCTCTTCGTCAAGGTCGATGCCGAGTCCCGGGGCATCAGGGACAGTGAGATAACTGTCGACGGCGCGGAGTTTCTGTTTCGTGATTTTCTCGCGCAGCGTGGTCTCCTCCTCCGCCACGAATTCGACGATGAGGGCATTGGGAATCGAATTGAGAAAGTGCAGCGCCGCCGTCACGTTGATGTAGGTCGTGAAGCCGTGGTTGGCCACCACCAGGCCGCGGTCCCGTGCGAGGCTGGCGATCTTCATCGCTTCGGTGAAACCGCCACAGCGCGTGAGGTCAATCTGCACCACGTCGATCTTGCCGCGGTCCATCAGCTCGATGAACGAGAGGCGGTTGCTTTCCTCTTCGCCCGCCGCGATGCGCGTGGCAGTTGCTTCCGAAAGCTTGCGGTAGCCGTCGTAATCGTCCGGGCGGAGCGGCTCTTCGAGCCAGAAGATGTCGTACTCCTCAAAGGCGTGAGCGCGCTGGATCGCGGTCTTGGCGTCCCAGACAAGGCCCGCGTCGATCAGCAAATCGGCATCGTCGCCCAGGCCCTTGCGCCCCTGGCGGACGAGATCGATGTCCGTCTTCGCGTCACGGCCCATCGGGTCCCAACCGAACTTCACGGCATTGAAGCCGCGGTCCCGAAAGCGCCGCGCCAGATCGTGCGTGGCCTGGGGCGTCGGCCCGAACAGCGAGCTCGCATAGCAGCGCAGTTTGTTGTGGAACCCTCCCCCCAGCAGCTTCCAGACGGGCAGGCCCAGCGCCTTCCCCTTGATGTCCCAAAGCGCCATGTCGATGCCACTCATGGCGTGGATGGCGATGCCACGGCGGCCGGCATAGATATTCTGGCGATACATCTTCTCCCAGAGGTACTCGGTTTCGAAGGGGTCCTCGCCCACCACAATTTCGCGCAAGCCCGCCGTGGTGGTATGGGAGAAGGGACCTTCGATGGCTCCCTTCACCGCCAGCGGGGAGGAGTCGACTTCGCCGATTCCGGTGATGCCCGCATCCGTGGTGACCTTCACAATCAGCGCGTCCTGCCCGCTGTCGCACTGCCCCTTGACCTGCGGCTGTCGGAGATAGAGCGTTTCAACGCCGGTTATCCTCATGGTTCTCCTGCGTGAAAGATCTCAAGGCGTGAAGCGAGCGCTGATTTTAGCACGCCAGGGGCGGAATTCCCGGCATTCTCGGCCAGCACCGACCGGCGGCGCCGTGCTATCATGCCGCACGCACACCACCTGAGTTCGTGAAAGGAAGTCCCCATGCGCTGCAGGTTCCCGACTGTCGCTTTGGCATGCATTTTTATCTCGACTGGCAGCCTGCGGGCTGCGGATTCCAGCGCCAAGCCGCGCCCTCGGCTGCAAGCGCCGGCCGGCAGCCGCCCCGTGAAGATCGATCCAACGGGAGAGACGGTCCTGCCCAATGGCCGCCTGATCACGCCCTTGGGCAAGCACATCAAAGTGGCGCCGCACCCCTATGGCCTTGCGCTCAGCCCCGACGGCAAGACGCTGGTCACCGCCAACAGCGGCACCAGCCCGTTCTCGTTCTCGGTCATCAACGAACTCGAAAGCGCCGAGCCGAAAGTGCTGCAGGTCCCGCCCGGCGCAAAGCCTTCCACCGACGATGATGACCCGGAGCTCGAGAGCGTGTTTTTGGGCGTTGCCATCGCCCCGGACAACCGCACGCTCTATCTTTCCGAGGGCGACAACGGCCGGGTGGGAATTTTCGACCTGACGACGCGAGGGCGGCTGGATTCGCTGAGCATTGACGGCTCGTTCCAGGGGAAAACCTACAAGAACAGCCTGCCCGGCGAACTCGAGCTTTCGCCCGACGGCGGGCGATTGTATGTCCTCGACCTTGCACACTTCCGCATGGTGGTCATCGACACAAGCTCGAAGCAGATCGTCGCCAGCGTTCCCGTAGGCCGCATGCCGTTTGGCCTCGCCGTCTCGCCGGACGGGAAGCGCGTTTACGTCTCAAACGTCGGCATGTTCGAGTACTCGCTGGTCCCCGGCTACGATTCCGAGAATGTCCGCGACACAGGCCTCGATTTTCCTCCTTTCGGCTTTCCCTCCAAGGAGGCTACGGAGGGAACGATCGTCAACGGCAAGAAGATTCCCGGCCTGGGCGATCCCAACGTGCCGGAGTCGAACTCCGTCTTTGTGATTGACGTTTCGGATGCGGCCAATCCGCGCGTGACCGCCAGGATTCGAACTGGGATTCCCATCGGCGCGCAATCGGTGGGCGGATCGAGCCCCGGGGCGGTGGTGGCGGGGCGCAAGAAGTTCTATGTCAGCAATGCGGCACAAGACAGCATCACGATTCTGGATGCGCGCTCGAACCGGGTGGAGAATACCCTCGTGCTCGAACCCGCCGAATCCGTGCGCGGCCTCCGTGGTGTCCTCCCCTTCGGCATGGCGCTCAGTCCCGATGAGAAGACGCTGTATGTCGCGTGCGCGGGGATCAACGCCGTCGCCGTCATCGACGCACGGAAAGATAAAGTGCTGGGATACCTTTCGACAGCATGGTTCCCAGCTCGGGTCGCTATCAGTTCCGATGGCATGGTGCTCTACGTCGCGAGTGCCAAAGGCTTCGGTGCCGGACCCAATGGTGGGCCAGACTTCCATGCCGGCCCGGAAGGAACCTACATCGGTGACATCACGAAGGGAGTCGTGTCCATCATCAGTACGTCCGACGCGCGGCGCCTAAAGGAAACGACCGCGGAAGTTCTGCGCAACAACGGCTTCACATCCGGAGGTGCTGGTGCTCAACGGAATCCCGATTCTTCGGCCTCACCTTCCGGTCGGCCCAGTGGGGAGATACGGCACTTGGTCTTCGTCGTGAAAGAAAACCGCACGTTCGATGAAGTATTCGGAGACATGGCTGCAAGCGACAAGGAGATCATCGGCGAGCCCAGCCTGGCGCGATGGGGCGAAGACGCGACGGTGAAAGAGAAAGACCAGCCCACGGTCGAGGACGCGCGCGTCACGCCCAACCATCATGCGCTGGCGCGGAGCTTCGCCTTCAGTGACGACTTTTATGTCGATTCGGACGTTTCGATGGACGGCCATCACTGGCTGGTAGGGAATTATCCCAACGAGCTCCTGGAAAGCGCCTGGCCGGCTCAGTATGGCAAGAAGCTTCATTTCATCGCCGACCCCAAGGCGCCGGGCCGGGTGGGAGGGGTGTCCTATAATCCCTGGCCGGAAACCTTCCTCGAGGCGGGCTCGCTCTGGGAGCATCTGGCCCGGCATGGGATCACCTTCCGCAACTACGGCGAGGGCGTTTCGATGTCGGGGAGTGAAGACGGCCCCGGCCTGATGCCGACGGGCGTCCGCGAGGGCGTCAACATTCCCTTGTCTCAGGCCCTTTTCGAGAATACCTCCCGGAGCTACGCCAGCTTCAACACCAACATCTCCGACCAGTACCGCTTCGAGCAGTTCAAGCGGGAGTTTGACCTGCGCTATGCCAGCGGCAAAGAGCCGCTGCCGCAGTTCATCTACATTTGGCTGCCCAACGACCACACGGCTGGGCCGCGACCGGAAGACGGCTACGCCTACCACGCCTCGTACGTCGCGGATAACGATTTGGCGCTGGGCAAGCTGGTCGAACTGTTTTCGCATAGTCCCTTTTGGAAAGACATGGCTATCTTCGTCACCGAAGACGACGCCCAGGACGGCCGCGACCATGTGGACGCCCATCGCAGTCTGCTCCTCGTCATCAGCCCTTACGCGCGGCGTGGCGTCTCGCACGTCCACACGAGCATGGCGAGCATCCTGAAAACCTTCTTCTTGATCTTCGGCATGTCGCCGCTCAACCAGTACGACGCGGCCGCCACGGACCTCTCCGACATGTTCGCCGACCAGCCGGACTTCACGCCCTACAGGGCGTTACCCTCGGACACGCGCGTCTTTGACCCGGCGAAACTTCGTGAGCCCGGATTGGAAATGCACGCCGGGCCACGACAGGGCTCGGAACCTCTTGATGATCCCGCCACCATCCGCCGCCGCATGCGCGAGCAGACGGGAAGTAATGAGCAAGATTGAGTGAGGAGCGGCAACGAATACCCCACCTGCCGGGGCAAGCCGCCGGAATATTCTTCGCTTGAGGAAGCGACATGGATCCGAAGACCAATAGTATGAGCACGGGCATATACCAGATTAAGGCGACCCTGAAAGGTAGCCGTCCGCCCGTCTGGAGAAGATTTCAGGTCCCCGCCGATATCACATTGCGCAGACTCCACTTGGTCCTGCAGACCGTGATGGGCTGGACTGGGTACCATCTGCACATGTTCATCATCGACGGCCTGGAGTACGGGGAGCCGGATGAAGATGACTTCGCTCCTCTCGAAGATGAATCGAGAGCGCGCTTAGGACGCGTCGTCCAGTGCGAGAAGACCCGTTTCGCGTACACCTACGACTTCGGGGACGGCTGGGACCATTCGCTGCTTGTGGAGAAAATCATTCCCCTGCAAGAAGGGGCAATATACCCCATCTGCCTGGCCGGAGCGCGTGCCTGTCCGCCCGAGGATTGCGGGGGGATCGACGGTTATGCGGAGTTGCTCCAAGCGCTCCAGAATCCGAATCACGAGCGACACAGCGAATTGCGGCATTGGCTGGGTGACAGCTTCGATACGGGAGCCTTCGATCTGCCCGAAGTGAACCAGGCAC
>JAIQGB010000343.1 GCA_020072905.1 Terriglobia bacterium
TTGCCGATGCAATCGAAAAGCGGCGAGTGGCACTAGGTAAGACTTCGGGTTTCGAACGCCTATACGCGAGAGTTACGAAGCTGTATTTTGGCGGAATGATGCGGCACCTTGCCGACCTGAGAACGGCTTTGCGTCCAGGCGCCCAGTGTGCCTACGTCGTGGGGGACCAGGCATCATATCTGCGCGTCATGATTCGCACGGGACAATTGCTCGCTGACATCGCAAAGTCACTTGGATATGAGGTCGTGGGAATCGACCTGTTCCGCACGCGGCTGGCAACTGCCACACGTGAACAGCTTCGCGAGGAGGTTGTTGTTTTGCGTTGGCCAGGGCTTGGCAGGGTAAAGGCGATCTGATGATAAAGGATAACCGATATATATCGATTATTAAAGCCATTTTCTTATCCAAGTTCCGACTCGGGATGAGAGAGGTTGGGTTTGAACGGCAGGATATCGAAAAGTTCGCCAGAAAGCTCAAGCTTGCATTGCCCAAGAACCTCGGCGACTTAGTGTACAGCTTTCGGTACCGCACTCAGCTTCCAGCAGAAATCTATTCAACAGCCGGGCAAGGGGAGACTTGGATAATCCGACCGGCAGGGCGCGCGAAGTATCGTTTCGTTCTAATTGCAGAGAATCCCTTGATTCCGAATCTCAACCTCACCATTACCAAGATTCCTGATTCTACTCCCGGCGTCATCTCGAAGTACGCCCTGTCCGATGAGCAAGCCCTGCTGGCAAGGCTGAGATACAACCGCTTGATTGACATCTTCACAGGGGTCACATGCTACTCCCTCCAGAATCATCTTCGCACGACCGCCCCCAACATGGGCCAAGTTGAGACGGACGAAGTTTATGTCGGGGTGGATAAGAAAGGCGCGAATTACGTTCTCCCTACCCAAGCCAAGGCCGGAAAAGACAAACTGAGCGTCGTGCAAATCGAGCAGGACATTGCTATGTGCGCAGCGAAATTCCCGCTCCTAATCTGCCGGCCGATTGCCGCGCAGTTCCTGCAGGAAGATGTAATAGCGCTCTTTGAGCTGGAGAATGGGGAGGACGGCATCCGCATCGTATCTGAAAAGCACTACAAGCTCGTCCCGCCGGAGGAAGTCACCGAAGCGGACCTGCAGAACTATCGAACCCGACCGTCCGAATAGGGATCACCAGAAACCATTTGGCATCCCCCTTGGCGCGAGGTCGTCCTTGGTGTCCTTGGCTTCCCAATAACCGCGCGGCAGGCTGTTGCGGTCGCGCAGGGTGCCGTCGGGCCGCACCAGGCTGCCGCCGGATTTTCCGGAAAGCTCCGGGATGAGCGTCCAACCCTTGAGCCGGGCCGTATCCGCCAAAAGCGATTCGAAGGCGGAGCGGACGTTCATCTCGTTGAACACATGCTGATCGCGCAGGGCCGCGACGCTCTCGTAGTACTTGCGGACGGCGCGAGGGTGAGGGGAGATGGGTCCGTGGCTGGTCATTTTAGAGAGTAAATACTACCACTCGCGGCAAGCCCGTGCACCACTGCCTGCGGGGGTCTGGCACAGATGGTCGGCCTCTAGCGTATGCGATTCCCCGAAGGGACCACTCCGACCACGACCGCTCCCTGCCGCTTGACGGACCCGGCCGGATATGCTAGATTGCTAGCCTATATTGCGGCCTCCCCCGGCAGCCTCCGGCGAAAGGCTGGCGGCGAAGGCAAAAGCTGAGGGAACGAACCCAACAGGTCCTTAAGAATCAAAGAAAGGATTCGGGATCAAGGATGCAGGATTCGGGGGGAAAGGAACAGTGACAAGTGACGGGTGACGAGTGACGAGCGGAGGTCCGGAGCCAGGAGCCAGGAGTCAGAAGACAGGGTCTAGGGATTAGGGGCTAGGGAAAAGCCGAACAAAAACATACGGACTCGAGGAACGAACCCAACATCTCCTTTAGAATCAGCCAGAGCCTGCAAGAGACCAACCTCACGGAAACCGGGGATTTGCGGGCCCGACGTCGAGGACTTCCACGCTTCGGACATTTTGTCCAAGCCGGACAGTCTGACAAGTCAATCCGCACGCCCGTCGGCCTAGGTCCCCTGAGAAGGACGCGGCTGGGGTCCGGGGCCAAGGACTGAGGAGGAGCATCGCCACCTTGGTTCCTTGCTTCATTGATTGAATTACCCCACGACCCAATGAACCAATCTCTTCACGGGCTGGCGAGCTTGCGGCTCTCCTGCCAGGTATAGACGACGCGGTGGATGACGGTGAGGGTGGAGAAGACGGCGATGATCCAAAGCACGGGCGCCATGCGGTCGAACACCGCGCCGATGATGACGAGCACCATGCGCTCCGGGCGCTCGAGAAAGCCGACCTTGCAGGTGGGAATCAGATTCTCGGCGCGCGCGCGCGTGTAACTGACCATCACCGTGCCGATCATGGCCACGGCGACCAGCGCGATGTACCAGAAGCGGTTGATGCGGCCGTAGAAGACCAGCAAGCCGATCATTACCAGGAGGTCGGAGTAACGGTCCAGGACGGAATCGAAGAAACCGCCGAAGGGCGTAACCTGATTCGACAAACGCGCCACGCGGCCGTCCAGCATGTCGAAGAGGCCGGCCAGAAACACCGTGGCTCCCGCCCAGCGGAAGTAGCCGTAAGCGAACAGGTAGGCGGCGAGGACGTTGATGGCGAAGCCGATGACCGTGAGGACGTTGGGATTGATGCCGCTTGCCGCAAAGGCGCGCACGATGAGAACCAGCAGGCGGTTGCACGTTTGACCAATCTGGCGAGTTAGCATGAATGAACTTTCCGGCGAGCGAGCCGCGGCTTCGCGGCGGCGTTCCCGGCGGCCTCAGGCTTCGTCGTAAATCGTCTGCAGAGACCGGACCTCAAATTCCCGCACGCCGTTGGGCGTGGTCACCGTGCAGGTGTCGCCGACTCTCTTGCCCATCAGGCTGCGCCCGATGGGCGAGGTGGTCGAGATCAAACCCTTGCTGACGTCGGCTTCTTCGCTGGTCACCAGGCGGTACACGACTTCCGAATCGCGGTCCAGGTCGTAGAGCACCACGCGCGAGCCGAAGGCGATGCGGTCCTTGGGAATGTTGTTGAAGTTGATGAGCGAAAGACTCGCCAGCCGCTGTTTGAGCTGGGCCAAGCGCGCCGCCACAATATCCTGGCGCTGCTTGGCCATGATGTACTCGGCGTTCTCGCTCAGGTCGCCGTGGGCCCGGGCGCGCTTGAGTTCCTTGGGCAACTCGTTGCTCAGCTCGTACTCGAGCGCCTGAATTTCCTCCTCCAACTTCTTGGTAATGGGCGAGGGCATAACTTCGATCCTGGAACCCTAAGCTTTGCAGGTGACTCGATTATAGGCGAAAGGCGCGTGCGAAGCAACCAGCCCCACGATTCCGCTCCAGAGGGCGCCCCCCCCCGCATCCTCGATGCGACTAATACAGAGAAGTCTAAGCATCAAAATGGGTTAGCTGATTAACCGAAGAATAAAGGGGGGCTTGAATCCGTTGACTTGAACTATCGCGTGTGCTAGCGTAACCTGATTGTGCAAAAAAGTTGGCGCCCTGGAGGGGCTAGCGCATGGCTTTTAACAAAGCCAAAGCGATGCAGGAGGCTGAGAAACTCGTCAGCCAGCGCAAGATTGCTGAAGCCATCAAGCATTACTCCCACATACTCGACAGGGAACCCTCCGACATCTCCATCCTCAACACTATCGGCGACCTCCAATACCGCGAGAACAATAAAGCCGAAGCCCTGCTGAACTTCAACAAGCTTGCCGACGCCTACATGAAGGACGGGTTCACCGTCAAGGCGATCGCGATCTACAAGAAAATCAGCAAGATTGACCCGAACCAGGTTGAACCTCTCCTGAAGCTCGCCGAGCTTTATATCTTGCAGGGGTTGAGCCGCGAAGCGCGCGAACAGTACGCTCACGCCGTCGACTATTACCGGAAACACAATCAGCCGGACCGGGCTCTGGAAACCTTTCGCAAGATTGTCGCCCTCGCCCCGGACAACCGGATGTTCCGGACGCGGTTTGCGGAGCTCGCCGAGCAGCTTGGCCGGAAGGAAGAAGCCGGCATCGCTTACGTGGAGGTGGCGGAAAACGCGCTGCGGGATGGCGAAGTCCCGGCGGCGGAAGCGGCCCTTAAGAAGGCACTGGATATCGATCCCAAGAGCGAGCAGGCTCAATTGCTCCGGGCGCGCCTGGCCCTCAGCAAGCGCGAGTACGGACAGGTGGAGAAGATTCTCGATTCCTTGCCGGCTCTCAAGGATGCTCCACAGGGTCGGCAACTTTTAGTCGAAGCGTACCTGGAGAACCATAAGGCTGAGGCGGCGGAGGAGTTAGTCCTCAACGCCTTTCAGGCGAATCCCGACGACTTTAGCCCGCTGGCTTCCTTTGCGTCGTTATGTTCTCAGAAAGGGAATCTCGACGCAGCGCTGGTACCCTTACGGCGGGCGGCTGACACCCTCATCGAGCGCAATGGTGCCGCGCCGCTGATGGAAGCCTTGCGGCAGATCTGGTCGAAGCATCCTGAGCACATCCCCACGCTGGAACTGGTGTGTCACGTCGCGGAGAATACTTCCGATGAGCACACCCTGCCGGAAGCCCTCGGCGCGCTCGGCCGTGCCCACGAGCAGGCCGGCGCACTTGAAAAGGCGGAGGAGTCTTACCGCAAGCTCGTGTGGGGCGGCGGCAGGCTCGCGGGCGAGCGGCGGCTG
>JAIQGB010000344.1 GCA_020072905.1 Terriglobia bacterium
CAGCCGGAGAGGGGCCGGATGGTGGTAATCAGGGCGCCGTTCCAGTTCACGACGAGGGTCGAGGCGTCTTCGATGAATTCGTGGCCCTGCGGGTCCTTTCCCTTCACACGAACGGGGACCCTGCGAGCCCGCCGGGGAGTCCTGCGTATGCCCTTTCCCGACATGGGTATACCTCGAGGGACTGATCTGCGGCCCAATTCTCCCGCCCCGGAGCTCGCGGTGGCGCGCCCGAACTGAACCCTCTCGGCCACTGATTCTAGTCTCTTCCCAGGCGTGGCGCAACTTTTCCGGTGGGCTGGTGCCTGCCGGGCGCCACGGGCCGGTCTTTTCGTGCCATCTCGGAAGCTTGCTAAGCGTTTCAAAATGGGCTAAAAGGGAATACAGACGTTCGCGGGCCTGTGGACGGCGGTCGAGCACAGCCGGCACACGCGGCCTCAGCCAAGAGAGTAGTGTGTGAGACTCAAGTTCTGGGGAGTCCGAGGTTCGACACCCACGCCGGAGCGCCGCAACTCGCGCTACGGCGGCAACACGCCCTGCCTGGAAATAACCCTCCACAACGGAACGATCTTGATCCTGGACTGCGGCAGCGGCCTGCGGGGTCTGGGCAAGAGCTTGCTGCGTTGCTTCGGCAAGAAACCGATCCTGGCTTACATCTTCCTCACGCACTTCCACTGGGACCACATCCAGGGCATCCCGTTTTTCCTGCCGCTTTATAAGAAAGGAAACAGCTTCTTTTTCCACTCGGTTTCGGGGAAGGCGCGCGAGCTCAAGAGCGCCGTCGAGGGGCAGATGGGCACGCCCTATTTCCCGGTGGATATGGGCATCATGGGAGCGGTGTGGCACTTCTACGACATCGGCCCCGAGGCCATCAACATCAACGGCGCCATCATCACGACCTCGCCGATGAATCATCCGCAAGGGTGCGTTGCCTATCGGGTCGAGGCCGACGGGGGAATCCTCGTCTACGCCACGGACACCGAGCCGGGTTCCCCGGTCCACGACCAGAACGTGCGCACCCTCGCCCATAACGCCGATGTCTTCATCTACGACTCGCAATACACCCCCGCGCAACTGCGCGGCGAAAAGAAAGGTTGGGGGCATAGTAGCTGGTGGGAGGGAGTGAAAATCGCGCGCGCCGCGGGCGTTCGCCAGCTCGTGCTCTTTCATCACGAGCCCGACCACGACGACCCCATGATTGATTCGCTGCTCGCGCAAGCCCGGGCGAAGTTTCCCGACACCCTCGCCGCCGCCGAGGGCCTGGTCCTGGAGATTCCCGCCCCCACTTCCAGCCCCCCTGCCCATCGCCGGGCGCGCCGGCCCAAGGTCCAAGGGCGCAAGCACTCCTGACCGCGGCGCAACTTCTTCAGGCTTTCTGCGGGGATTCCGTCGTCCGGTGGAGGCTCGCTCCAGGTGTGGCGGGGCAGGGTCTAGGTGATCTGGACTTCCTTCCGATCGTTGGACCTGGCGCTGCCCTCCTCGTCGAGATACTCGGGCATGATATGTCCGCGGGCTTCTCAGCCCCTGGTCTCAGCCGCCCTGGCCGGAAGGCTCGGTGCTCGCGGCCTTCTCTCCGAAGGAGGCGATCGCCTTTTCCTGGTCGCTGAAGATTTCAAATACCGTATTCAGGCGAGTGACCTGCAGGACATCGTGAACGCGTCGGGTGAGGTGATAAAGCTTGACCGCGGCAGTCTTTTCCTTGGCGGTAGAGTAGGCGCGAACCAAGGCGCCAATCCCCGAGCTGTCAACGTAGTTCAACTCGCCAAGATCAAGGAGGATCTTCGTCACGCCCCTTCCGAGGAGCGCTAGCACCTTGTTGTCCAGAAGCTCGACATCACCGCCCACGACGAGCGTCCCCTTCAGATGAAGGAGGGTGACCGACTCGACCTGGGACTCTGCGATCCCGAGCGGCATAGCGGCGACGCCGGCGCCAAACGGCAGGCGCCTCGCTGCGGAGGCGCTGGCGATGGCCCCGAGATTACAGGATTCGTGGCCGGAGCGCAAGAGACGCCCGGGCGGCTTCGAGAGATGTGGGGAGTGGAACGCGTAGGAGACGCCCCATCGAGGCTTCTCGACAGCGCAGGGTCAGCGAGCAGGAAGGGAAAGCGGCACGCCGAGGAGGGCCTTAACGGCCACCGGTGCGCCGTGCATTTCCGCCGGCCGGAAGGTCCACTTGGCCAGCGCCTCGAGCGCCGGCTGATTGAGCAGCGGGTTGGGGCTCTGGATGACCCGCGCGTTTTCCACCTTGCCCTCCTTGCTGATCTCGGCGTACACCACCACCGATCGCGAGAGGTTCTTGGCGACGATCTCTTCCGGGAACTGCGGATCTTCCTTGTGGATGGGGAAGGGCGCGACGATTTGGTCGCTCATCCCCACCGAGCTGCCCAGGGTGATTGTCGAAGGGTCCGCTCCACGGCGCAGGAGCGCGTACTGGAGCGTCCAGGAGGGCGCGGGCTCGGGAGAATGCGTCATGTCGATGTAAACCGTGAAGACCGACTCGTTGTGGAAAATGCCATAGTCGCGCAAGCCGCCGCCGCTGGAGGCTGTGGCGACGATCATCATGCCGTAAGTGCCGTGCGGTCCAGGCGGCGTGCGCGTCCGCGAGCCGGGCTGGGAAGAACCGCCTGAAGTCCCGCTTCCTCCCACAATGGAAATCCCCGGGAAAGGCCCCGAGCCGGGTCCCGATCCCGCCCCCATGCCCGTGCCGGAACCAGTCCCTGTGCCAGCCCCGCGTCCCGGGCCGCTCCCCGCGCCAGTGCCTGTGCCACTGCCGGTGCCGCCCCCCCCGGTGCCGTTGATCCCGAATCCCGATCCTGTGCCGGTGCCGCCTTCGCCCGTGCCGGAGCCGGGTCCGACGCCGCTGCCCGTGCCGCTCCCTGTGCCCCCGCCGGTTCCTCCTCCTCCGCCTCCACCCTCGCCGCTCCCTGAGCCCACTCCGTTGCCCGTGCCTCCTGTCCCGGTGCCTGTTCCTGTTCCCGACGTCGCGCCGCCCGTCTCCGTGCCCGTTCCGTTGCCGGGGCCGACCTTATTTGAGGGGCCGGTCAGATTCGCCTCCGGGCCCATGGCGAATTGGCCGTGCGCCTCGCCGGCGGGGAGGTTGCCGGCGTTCTCCGGCGGACCGGGCGTGGGGCTCAGCACCAGGATGCTGTGTTCATCGCTGCCGCCCGCGCCCGAGGGAAGGGCTAGGTTCGGAGCCTCGGGAGCTGCGGGCGGGGCCTGCTGGGCCTCCGCGGCGATCTTGGGGACGGTCGGCTGGTAGGAGACGGCCGATTCCTTGGGCGGCTCCGGGGTCGGCGCCGGAAGCGCCAGCTTGGGCGGTTCGGCAGGGGGCGGCATGGCGGGCAGGGGCATCGCATACGGTAAGGGCGGCGGCCTGAGGTCAGCCTGTAGCTTGGGCGCCTCGGGCGGCCGCACCGGCGCCAGTGCGGCAGGATTCACCTTCGGCACGAGCGGCGGTGGCGCCGGGGTTCTCGGCCCACGCGCCAGCATCACGATGTTGGGCAAAGGCAGCGGGACCTTCAGCTCCGGCGGCTTGACCAGGTCCGGTTGAAGAATGGTCTGAATGCGGTTCGTGGGATGGGGCGAATCGGAGACGATAGGTTGGGGGCCCGGGTAGACCAAGCCTCCTGCACGCGGAGCCGGCGCGGGCGAACCTTCCCCCTTCTCCGGCGACCCGCCGCCGGGTTTGCCGCCCGGCCGGCCGCCGCCTTCCTGGCCGCCACCGATGGCGGGCAGCGTCAGCGTGATCTTGGTGTCCACGGGCAGCCAGCGCTCGATTTCCACGAACTTTCGCTCCGGCCGGAATTTCAGCGGGATGATGAGAATCGCAAAGATGACAATCTCGTGGACAAGAAACGAGTAAAGCAATCCCCGGCTCGGGAGGCGACCGCGGGTGACGTCGCCGTACTTGCCGAGCGCAGGCGAGAGCCGCAACCGGGGGGGGAGCGGCGGACGCTTCCCCAAACCCAAAACCACGCCCAGATTTGCCAGGAAATCGCGAAGCGCGGAGGGCTTCGAGAGTGGGCTGAGGTTCAAGAACTGCGGCATTTCACTATCTGCCAACTAAACATCCGGTTTCTCTGGCGCCCCTGCTGCGCCGGTCTATGACCGGCGTCTTTTCCCCCTGAGTGCGCTCGCCGCTCACCGAGCGCCCCTGCTGGATGTTGACCTGTGGTTTCGATCTCCCTGCGCACTGCGCCGGGAGGAGCTTGCTCTCAGCGCATCAACGTCGCCTTCAAGATGAAGTAGATCGCGTTAGGGTTCAACTGCATGGTGATGTTGCCATTCCCCCCCTCGACCAATTCGTCGACAGTGATATTGCCCAGCACATACGTCCCGGAACCCGGGTTTCCTTGCAGATTCAAGAAAGCGTTGTAACCCGCGGGAGGATCGGGATTCGGTTGCGTGCCCCAGCCCGGCCAGTTGGTGAAGTATAGGCTCCCTGACAGCAAAAGGCCGCCACCACCCTGCATGCTCGGCTGGCCGTTCACATATCCGCCGGCGGCTCCGTTGGTTCCATTATCTCGGTCTCCGAAGAACAAAAGCCCTCGGACTGGCCCCGCCGTGCGTCAACGTGTGTCCGGAGCATGCCATCATTGCCGGTGACATGGAGGATTCATCCACCGAGATCGCGCGGATGCTTTCGCGGCACCAGGTCCAGGTGCGCAAGCCGG
>JAIQGB010000011.1 GCA_020072905.1 Terriglobia bacterium
CTTGCCTCTTCAGAACAACAGTCTGGGTCTTGTGCTATCGTTTAGGCATGGTGCAGCTACAGTTTTCTTTCCGCACCCTGGGACTTCTTCTCCTCCTGCCGGGTTTAGCTCCCCAGGCGCCTGAAGTGATGAGCGCCGAGCTCAAGCCGCCCACCGTCGCAGCCTTCGACAGCTACGTGAAGGCCACCGAAGCGCGCATTGACTCCGAGATGAAGCGCCCGGGTGCCTTCCTCTACGTCGAAGGGCTGCCGGAGCCGCAGCGGGCGCAGGCGATGTCCGCATTGAAAAGCGGCCAGGTTTACATGGAAAAGCTCAAGACACGCGACACTTCCGGCCGCGAGCTGGAGGCTCCCGACGCGCTCATCCACCACTGGATGGGAGCGGTATTCATCCCTTGCGCTTCGCTCGAGCAAACCCTCCACCTGGTGCAGGACTATGACCGGCACCAGGACATCTACAAGCCGGAAGTCGTGCGCTCGAAGCTGGTGAGCCGCAACGGGAACGACTTCAAGATCTTTTATCGACTGCGCAAAAAGAAGGTCATTACCGTGACCCTGAATACGGATCACGACGTGCACTATTTCCCTGTCGATGCCACCCACTGTTACAGCCGCTCCTACACAACGCGCATCCAAGAAGTGGCCGACGCTGACAAGCCCACCGAGCACGAGAAGCCCGTCGGAAAAGACAGCGGCTTCCTCTGGCGGATCTATTCCTACTGGCGGTTTGAGGAGAAGGACGGCGGCGTCTACGTCGAGTGCGAATCGGTCTCCCTAACGCGAGATATTCCCTTCATGGTAAGTTGGCTCGTCAAACCCTTCGTCATCGACATCCCCAAAGAGTCCCTCGAGATGACCATGGGCTCGACCCGCCGGGCGCTCCTGGCCCAAGCGCCCCCCTCCTGCAAGCAGTGAGGACGAGCCGTGAATACAGGTCGGCGGCTTTCTACTCCACTTGTATCTCGCCCAAATCGTACCAGCCATCCGCCTGGCGACCTTCGATGGCGAGCTTGATTGCGGGCTGCCCGGTGCGCAGGTCGAGGAGGGCGACGCGCAGGCGATAGGCGCCCGGCTGCAGCGTGTCGGGCACATACACGCTGCCGTCGTAGACGGCGTCGCCGGGCAGCCATTTGCGCACATCCGCGTCGGCGCGAATCACCGCGCTCCCACTTGATGACCGGAGTTCCAGCGCCAGCCAATACTCGCGATACACCGGCGCGACGCCGGCGTTCAACCACCACATGTGGACCGGCATCATCCGTCCGGCTTTCACCTTCGCAGGGTATTCGAGCCGCCGCAGCATGAACCGGTAGCCCATCTTCTTCTGAAACTCGTCGAAGGCGTTCTTCCATTCCGGAGGTATGGGCGAGGATTTGACGTTGACGGTGCTGACGTGCCAGCGGAGCGCCTGGTTCAGGATGTAATCCACATCCCAGCCCTGCTTGAACCAATGCCCCGGCACCCCGCAGGTTTCGAGCGAAACCGGGCTGCGCTGCCAGACATTCTGGATTCCCGCGCGCACCACCTGCAGTGGATAGAAGTCGAGCATATGCGACCACCTGCGGTGCCAGCTCTCCCAGTACTGGCTGCGCATGTCGCCGAGGCAGTCGAGGCGCCAGCCCGCGCCCTGCTGTGTTCCGTAAGCGAGCGCCTTCTCTTCGTCGAAGTTCATGAGCAGCGGAGTGTGTTTGAACGCCTCAATCCAGATATCGATCAGCGCCTTCTGCACCGCAAACGGCGGCATGTAATCGCTCCAGCCTTCACCCCAGTAGCCGACCGAGGAGATATCGACAGCGTCGAGATACGGGTGCCCGTCGTAGCGCGCGCCGGCGGCGGCGACCAGTCCGCTCCAGAATTTCAGGTAGAGCGGGTCGCTGAAATCCGGCTGCCAGACTTGGCCGTCCTTGTCGCCGGGCTTGTTGGCGCGCTGCGCCCCGGAGTTGCGGTACCACTCCGGCAGGGGATGTTTCTGGTCGTAAGGCATCAGGCGAATATCCAGCGTCTGGCCGTGGCGCCGCGCTTCCTCGAGGGCGTTGTCCAGGATTTCCCACCGGTACGTGCCGCGCTCGGGTTCTATCGCCGACCAGAACCAGCGGCAGTAGGAGACCGACGACCCGGGGAAATCCGGCTTGACCGGCGCACTCTCCAGCTTGCCCGTCGGGCCCTCCTCAGACCACTTCAGGTCTTGATTGAGGGGGTCGCCGTTGAAGCGCTGGAAGGTTTGAATTCCCATTCCCGGGTTGACGAGCACTTCGTCGGTTTCCTTCGGGCGAACGACGACGTTGTCGGTTTGCGCCGCCGCAGAAGCCGCCATCATCAGCAGCAGGCTGGCAGAAAGCAGACGGGTCCACATCGTGACCTCCAGGTTACAAGGAGAACAGGTTCAGGGGGCCAAGTATACAGGGGTTTTGCTGCCGACTGGCCAAGGAAGAAGGTACGAAATGAGGGCGAGCGGAGGTCGGCGAAAAAGAGGGCTCAGGCCCGCGAATCGAAACCCGCGAGCCTGAGCCGAGAGCAATGCAGAAGTTTACATGCAGCCTGAGAAGGCCAGCACCGTGCCCGCGCCGGTGGTGGTCCCCGGCGCGACCGTAATCGAGCTGACCGTCGCCGGACTCGGCGCCGAAGCCGTGCAGCCCGGCGCCACGGCGTTCACGCTGTAGCTCACCGGATCGGG
Organism: Terriglobia bacterium; assembly: GCA_020072905.1. Taxonomy (GTDB): domain Bacteria; phylum Acidobacteriota; class Terriglobia; order UBA7540; family UBA7540; genus JAIQGB01. The sequence continues at coordinate 2,674 of JAIQGB010000011.1, forward strand.
CGCCGGGTCCGCGTAGGTGATCGAGCCGTTGTTGAACGTTCCCACTTTCGGATTGCTCGCTGGGACCATCAGCGAATAGTTGTAGCAGAGCGTTCCCGCAGGGCACGCCGGCGTGCTCGGATCGGGCAAGTCGGTCGTCGTGAACGTCGGCGGCTGCATCAGCGCGCCGAATATCGGAATCGTCACCATCATCGTAGAGCCGACCGTGGGCGTCGCCTGCTGGAGAGCCGAAAGGGTCACGTCGGCTGCCGTCGCTCCGCCGGAGCCCACGCTCGTTACCTGGCCAGTGATCTTCGCCGGCAGGGTGGGCGATGTCCCCTCCGGCACCAGCGGCAGCAGGTCCAGGTTGGTCCCGACCGGGACGCCAAAAGCCACCGTGGCGTTGTAGGTCGTGGAGTTGCCGCCCAGGGGCGAGGTGAAGGCGGCCACCACAACGTCAAAGGGGCCGGCGGAGTCCAGCGGACAGAAAATGAAGGTCCCATCGGCCGCCGTCGTCGTGGATCTCATTACACGGTCAATCGTCGCATCGTTCGGGTCCGGCTGCTCGAGCAAAACCGCCGCGCCCTCGATTGGGGCGTTCGAGTTGCTCCCATCCACAACTTTTCCCCCCAGAGAATTGTTGTTGACCGAAACCACCCCGGCGTGCAGCGTCGGCTTCAAGCGGTATTGGCCGTTTCCCTGAGGACGAATGGATGCGCAGGCGTCGAAGTCAATGTTGAGGTCTGCCGACTGCCCCGCCTGGAGATTGATTCCGCCGCCGGCGATCTGGCCGGGCGGGACTTTGAGGCCGGTCTGGGCTTCACTGCTCAGGAGAAGAGGTTGAGCCGCCCCGCCGGCAGGCACCACGCAGTTGAACGCGCCGGCGCCACAGGTGTTCGGGTCCGGGCCGGAAGAGGCGTTGTTGGCCAGCAGGTAGAGGCGGATTTGTTGATACTTGCCAGGCTGGAGTCCGGTCGTCGACCCGAGCGTCTGGCTCAGGACGCAGGCGCCCAACCCGGGCAGGTGAAGGAGATCAATCTGTTTGGGGCTACTGGTGAGATCGACCAGCGTCACCCAGCCGCTGGCGTTTTCATCGGCAGTACTGGAGATATGCGCCGTGACCTTCGTGACCGTCACATAGACGTGGTCGAAAGCCAGCGCGCAGCTCGGCGGGTCGCTAATGGAAGTCGTCACAGTTCCCGTCATCGAAGGCGGGCTACTGCTCGTCCCCCCGCCGCAACTCGCCAAAAGGGCTAGCGTTCCCGCCACAAGGAATAAGGCGAACAATCTGCCCGAAAACCATCTCGTTTCCATGAGGGGCCTCCCTGAAGAAGCGCAAACAAAGGATCGATGTGAAGTACGTGCCAGTCAAACCCGAGAGCAAGCGGTTGCCCAAAACCGTCACTCCCTAACTTGCACTAAAGAAAGGCGAATCTTAAGACAAAAGGGATGGCTTGCAGAGAAATCCTTCGCCGAACCATGTATTTTTTCCCGTGCAGCAACAAGCTGCCGCCACGTTGCATTCGGTTGCACTTTGAGCAAATAGGATTCGCTGGCAATCGGCGGTTTCCCCTGACACTCCAGATTTGCATCCCCGCTGGAGAAAGCTGGAGGATGTAGCGCAGTGGCGATGCGGCTCCAGGGCATTAGAGTGGCAAAGTCACGGGCCGCCCCTCGCGGGCGGAGATTTCTGACGCAAAGCAGATTTCGTGCGTCAATGCCGCATCTTCCAGATTGCAGTGAGATTCGCGGTCATTCAAGATGCACTCCACAAAATGATTCGCTTGGTCCTTGAACGGATGGTGCGAGACATCGCCGCTGTCCGGGAGGATAGTGGGAATCGTCGCCCAGCCTTTCTGCCCCACCCAGCGCCGCGAGAAGACCTGGTTGTTGCGAATGGTTCCCTGTTCGCCCAGAAGGTTGATGTTGAACACGTACGGCTGCACGCATTCCACGGACGAAGCGACTTTGCCCAGCGTGCCATCCTCGAATTTGACGAGGGTGACGCTGTTCGGCTCGTATTCGTACTTCAGGGGGTTGTGGGTGCTGAAGTTCGCGTAGGCCTGCACCTCGACGGCCCGCTTGCCTACAAACCATCGCAATCCATCAACCGCGTGGCAGCCGCCGGTGAGCAGGCTGCTGCCGCCGATCGCTTTCTTGACGTTCCACTCGTATTGTTTGTACCAGGGGCCGAGCCCGTGGAAGTAGTCCACTTCGGCATAAAAGATTGGCCCAATCGTCCCGTCAGCGAGCAAAGCCTTGATGGTCTCAAAGAGCGGGTTCCAGCGGAGGACGAAGCAGACGATCGTCTTTACTCGCGCGGCGCGGACGGCGGCCTGCACCGCCCGCAGCCCGGCGAGATCGAGCGCCACGGGCTTTTCGAGCCACAAGTGCTTTCCCGCCTCCGCCGCTTGCACGCTCTGCTCGACATGGAGGTGATGCGGCGTGGCAATCGAAACGATGTGGATGTCCGGCGAGGCGAGCATTTCTTCGAGCCGGTCGTGGGGCTTGCATCGCGTCAGCTTGTGCTCCGCGGCTTTCGCCGCCGCGCGCGCTTTGTCGCGGCTCACGATGCCCCGGACTTCCGTGTGCGGATTCGCTTCGAAGGCTTGAATATGCGAGCCCGCCACCCAGCCCGTGCCGATGATGCCCACGCCCAATTCCTTCATGCCTTCCCTCCACTGCGAGATTCCGCCTGTCTGGGGGCGATCATCTTACGCCTTCGGGCGATTCATTATCAAAGGCCATGACGGATGACTTCTCCGGCAGGCGTCGTTGTGATAGCTTTGGCCGACGCATTCAGTGGTCGAACCCTGTGGGATGGCGCGGCGTGAGAAGACTGATCCTCCTGACAATGTTTATAGTTGGCGTGACACGAGTTTCCAACGCTCAAAGCCAGAAACTGACCTTCCGTTCGCTCTCGCCGATTGACGCCCACGCGCACTCGTTCAACGCCGCGTCGGAATTCTACGCGCTGCTCGACCGGCTCAACTTGCGCATCCTGAACATCTGCGTGGTGGACAAATACGAGCGCGGCTACGAGGAAGCCGCGCCGCAGCACGCTAAGGCGCTCGAAATCTTCCACGGCAGCCACGGCCGCGCCGCGTGGTGCTCGACCTTCGACCCGCAGGATTGGGAGTCGCCGGGCTTTGCCGACCGCACCATCCAAGGCCTCGACAAGACCTTCCAGGACGGCGCCATCGCCGTGAAGATCTACAAGAGCATCGGCATGGAGCTAAAATCGAAGGACGGCAAATACCTGATGCTGGATAATCCCGTCTTCGCTCCCCTCCTCGAATTCATTGCGGAGCACAACCGGACGCTCGTCGCGCACATCGCCGAGCCCTCGGCGGCGTGGAAGCCGCTCGACCCCGCCAGCCCTCACTACTCCTACTACAAAGCGAATCCCGACTGGCACATGTACTTGCATCCCGAGCGCCCGTCGAAGGAAGCGATCCTGGCGGCACGCGACCGCATGGTGAAGCAGCATCCCAAGCTGCGCGTCGTCGGCGCGCACCTAGGCAGCATGGAAGATGACGTGGACCAGATCGCCCGGCGCTTCGACGCGCTGCCCAATTTCGCTGTCGATACGGCGGCGCGCGTGCCCGACCTGATGCTCCAGCCACGAGAGAAAGTCCGTGCGTTCCTCATCAAGTATCAGGACCGCGTCCTTTATGCCACGGATCTGGTTTCCATGCCCTGGGACAAACTCGCGGAAACGATGAAGCACTGGGAGGAGGAGTACGCTCGCGACTGGAAATTCTTCGCGACTGACGAGACCCTCACCTACGACGGCCACACGGTCCGCGGCTTGGCGCTACCCGCGCCGGGCATTCGAAAGCTTTTTCATAATAATGCGTTGAGCTGGATCCCGGGCCTTTCGAATTCAAGCCGTGGAGGAAAATCGAAAGCCCCCTCCTCCGGCCACCTCCAGACGCGACCTTTCTTCGCCAACGTCCCCTGCTTGTGATAAGGTTTGCGCCCGACAATCAACAGCGGGCGCTACAGATACCATGTAGGGCACCGTGATGCCCGCCGTCGAGAGAGGATCGGAGTCATGAGATTCCTGGCCAAAATCGGAGTTGTCCTGCTCTGCGGGGTTGCGTCGGGGGCGGTGCCAATGATGCCCGCGGACGCCTGGACGCCGCTCTTCGACGGCAAGGACCTGAGTGGCTGGAAAAACAACGGGGCGGAAAAGTGGTGGGTGGAGAACGGCGAAATTCTCGCCCAAAGCGCGGCGAACAAATACGGCTACCTGACCACGGAGAAGACCTACCGTGATTTCCTCCTCCGAGTGAAATTCAAATGCGACGGCAAAGGGAACTATGGGGTTTTCCTGCGCTCGCGCATCATCGGTGAAGGCGAGAACGGGCCGGACATCGAGGGCACGCAGGTGGAAGTCGATCCCGACCGCGACACGGGGGGGATTTATGAAAGCGGTGGCCGCGGCTGGGTCGCCCGCGGGACCGAGCAAAGCGCGCGCGCCATCAAGCCGCACGACTGGAACCAACTGGAAATCGCCATCGAGGGCCGGCACGTCGTCACGCGCTTGAACGGGCTGCAGATTGTCGATTGGCGCGATCCAGCGCCGCGCTTTTTCGACGGCGTCATCGGCCTGCAGCTTCACACCGGTGGCGGGGCGCGAATTCATTGGAAGGATATCGAGATTCAGGAATTGAAGTAGCCGCGGACGGGCGCCGCTTGGCCCTGCCGGAGCGGGAAGCCTCGCCGCAAATTCGAAGGAGATAATGCCATGACGGACGATCATTCCAATCACAAAATCGGAAGGCGCGAATTTCTCGGCGCGGCCACGGCCGCGGGTTTCATGATCATCAAGCCCGGGCTCGTGCGGGGCACGGCGGCGAATTCCGCCGTCCAGCTCGGCGTGCTGGGCTGCGGCGGGCGCGGCACCGCCGACGCCACGGGCTTCATTGACAACACGGACACGCGCGTCGTCGCGTTGGCGGATCTCTTTGCCGACCAACTCGAGACCGCGCACCAACACTTCGACGGCCAACAGAAAGCCAAGGGCTACGCGGCCATCGACACGTCGCAGCTCTTCAAGGGGCCCAAGGCGTACGAGCAGATTATCGCCTCGAAAGTAGTGGACGCCGTCCTGATTACGACGCCGCCTTATTTCCATCCCCACCACCTGGAGGCGGTGATTGCCGGGGGCAAGCACGTCTACTGCGAGAAACCCGTGGCGGTGGACGTGCCCGGTGCGAAGCACGTCATGGAAATAGCAAAGAAGGCGCAGGGGAAACTCAGCCTGGCCGTGGGATTCCAGATTCGCAAGGCGCCGCCCTACGTCGAACTCGTCAGGCGGATTCAAGGCGGCGCGCTCGGCCGCCTCGGCTGCGGCTTGGCCTATTACTACTGCCCGCACATCGACCGGCCGGATTGGCCGAACGCTTCTGCGGATGAGAAACGTCTGCGCAATTGGGTGTGGTACCGCTCGATCTCCGGCGACATCATCGTCGAGCAGAACATTCACGTCATCGACATCTGCAACTGGACGCTCCAGGGACATCCCGTGAAGGCCGTGGGCGGGAACAGCCGCAAGCTGCGTGAAGACGCCGGCGACTGCTCCGACAATTTCAACCTCGTGTTCACCTACCCGAACGACGTCCAGATGAGCTTCGGCTCCACGCAATTCGACAAGCATGAATTCGACGCCGCCGTGCACTTTTTCGGCACCCGGGGGAGTTGCGAAGCCCACTACGACCATCGCATGTCCATTTCCGGCGAAGAGCCCTGGGACGCCGGACTGGGAGCGGCGCAGCAAGGAGGCCAATTCTCCGCCGCCGGGACGTTTAAGGGCGCGCTCGACCAGGCTGACTCGGAGAAACAGAAAGCCTTCGTGGAGAGCATCAAGAGCGGCAATCTCCTGAACGAGGCCGAGCAGGGCGCCGAATCCGCGCTCTCCGCCATGCTGGGCCGCACGGCCGCCTATACGGACAAGGCTGTCACCTGGGACGAGTTGATGAAGTCCAAAGAAGTCTTCGATCCCAAGATCGACATCAACAAGATGGCGTAATCGCAGCCCTTGGGCCCTCCAGCCTCCTCCGCTGTAGAAGGCGGGAGGGTCTGAACGGATCGCCAGGAGGATTCCATGAAAAACGATTCAACCCGTCGAGAATTTCTGAAAGCCTCGGTCGTCGCGGCGTGTGCAGCAGGTTTGCCGGCGCCGCTCGCCGCCGGGCCGGCTCCCCCTCCGGCAGGGAAGCTGATTAAGGGGGTGGTTTGGGGAATGCTCCCCGAGAAACTGAGCATCGCCGACCGCTTCAAGTTGGCGGCGGACGCGGGCTTCGAGGCCGTCGAAGGCTATACCACCGAGGACCCGAAGACCGCCGAGGAAATCAAGAAGGCCGCCGGGGACGCCAAGATCCGTATCACGTCCGTCATGAACCAGGCGCACTGGGAGTTTCCACTCTCCTCGAGCGACCCGGCCGTCGTCAAGAAAAGTATGGATGGCATGAAGACGTCGCTCCACAACGCCAAGCTCTGGGGGGCGGAGGCCGTGCTGCTCGTGCCCGCAGTCGTCAACCCGCAAACCCGTTACCAGGACGCTTACACGCGTTCCCAGAAGCATATCCGCGAACTGCTGCCACTCGCTGAGGAACTGAAGGTCATCATCGCCGTCGAGGAAGTGTGGAACAAATTCCTGCTCAGCCCGCTGGAGTTCGCGCGGTACCTGGACGAGTTCAAAAGCCCCTGGGTGCGGTCGTATTTCGACGTCGGCAACGTCGTCCTTTACGGCTACCCGCAGGATTGGATTCGCACGCTCGGCAAGCGCATCGTCAAGGTCCACCTGAAGGACTTCAAGATGGGAAAGGGTTGGAAGCCGATTACGGCGGAGTTCGTGAACCTGGGCGACGGCGATATCGACTGGGCAGAAATCCGCAAAGCGTTGGGGGAGGTTGGCTACTCAGGGACGGTCACGGCGGAGCTCGACGAGGGCGACCTCGCTTACCTGACGGACGTTCGCAAGCGCATCGACCGGTTGGTGCTGGGAATGTAGAGTCTCCTGTCCGGGCGCGGGTGCAAGCGGCGAGACAGAGACTCAGTGGCCTGCGACGCCCGCCTCCTCGATGGCGCGCGCCAGCAGGTCGGAGACACCGAGCTCTTGCGCCCACCGATGGAGATATGTTGAATCCAGGCGTTCGGCCTGCGCCTTGAGAATCCCCTGGATGTCCCGCCACTGGATCTCTGAAACGCCTCCACCCAGCCGATACCATTCGAGTTTTGCCAGCACCGTGTCTTCTGCGCTCTGAAGGAATGACTCCAGATCAATATCGGGGTCAATTCGGGCCAAGCGTCGGCGTGCAAAGCTTTCCTGGTCGAAGCTCCTATCGCGCAAGACGAAGAAATCAACTTTGAAGGACGACTCCAGATGGATGATGTTGAAGGAGGCGCGCCTGCGCAGCGCATCCTCGATAGACCCTCGATCGAGATAGAACTCGCCGCCAAAAGCACTCAGGAAGCCGTCCACGTGGGCCTGCCTCATGGCAACGATCACGTCAGCATCCTGGGTGTTCCGGGCAAAGCCGTAATACGATCCAGCGAAGGAACCTCCAACCATGTACGGAATCTTCAAACTCTCCAGTTTTGAGGTCACATGGTGAAGGATGGCGAGCGGTTCCATGGGCTACGGCACCGTCGGTGGGTCGGGCTCGGGGCCGTAAGCCTTGGTGGCTAATTCCGGCCCAAGCAAGAGGGTGGTAAGGCGCCGGCGCAGCTCCTGCTCACTCGCCCGGGGGAAGCGCTCGCGCAAACCTGCGAGCGCAAGCTTGCGCGTCGTAACGATCATATCGTTAATCAGTTTGAATTTGCGCCAGGATGGCATCGCACGCAGGATTTGAATTTGTACGCGCTCCGCTTCCGGGCTGGTGTCCGAAATCTTCGGGGTCATTGTCTGAATACTCTATCACAGGGCGCGCCGACTGCCTCGCGCGCCCATCACCGATCCGGCCTCAAGATCGCCACCCCCAGCGGCGGCAACGTCAACTCCGCGCAGAAGGGCTGATTCTGCCAGGGCTGGTAGATCGGCTGCTGGCCGGGGGAATTGGTAATGCCACTCCCGCCGAATTCCACCGCGTCCGTGTTGAGGATCTCGCGATAAAAGCTCGCCTCCGGCACGCCGATCCGGTAGCCGTAACGCGGGGCGGGCGTGAAGTTGCACGCCACCACCACATGCCGCGAGCGGTCGCGGGACCAGCGCAGAAACACGATGACAGAGCGGTCGACGTCATGGAAATCCACCCACTCGAACCCGGTGTATTCGAAATCGACCTCATGGAGCGCCGCCTCCGACCGGTAGAGCCGGTTGAGTTCCGCCACCAGGTGCTGCAGCTTCTGGTGCGGCTCGTACTCAAGCAGATTCCAGTCGAGGCTCTGATTGGAAACCCATTCGATCCACTGCCCGAACTCGCCCCCCATAAAGAGCATCTTCTTTCCCGGGTGCGTGAACATGAAGGCGTAAAGCGAGCGCAGGTTCGCGAACTGCTGCCACATGTCGCCCGGCATCTTGGCGAGCAGCGAACGCTTGCCGTGCACGACCTCGTCGTGGGAGAGCACCAGCACGAAGTTTTCCGTGAAGGCGTAAAGGAGCGAGAAGGTCAAACTGTTGTGGTGGAACCTGCGGTGAATGGGGTCCTTGGAGAAATACAGAAGCATGTCGTGCATCCAGCCCATGTTCCACTTCAGGCTGAAGCCCAGCCCGCCGAGGTAGGTGGGCCGCGAAACGCCGGTCCAGGCCGTGGATTCCTCGGCGATGGTCAGCACGCCGGGATGCTCCTGGTGGACGATCTCGTTGAAGCGCTTGATGAAGTCGATGGCATCAAGGTCTTCGTTTCCGCCGTACTGGTTGGGAATCCATTCGCCGGGCTGGCGCGAGTAGTCGAGGTAGAGCATGGAGGCGACCGCGTCCACGCGCAGGCCGTCGGCGTGATAGTGGTCCAACCAGAACAAGGCGCTGTTCCAGAGGAAGCTGCGGACTTCCGTCCGGCCGAAATTGAAGACGCGTGTGCCCCAGTCCTTCTGCTCGCCGCGCCGCGGGTCGGCGTGGTCGTAGAGGAAGCTGCCGTCGAAATGCGCCAGGCCGTGGGCGTCGCCGGGGAAGTGCGCGGGCACCCAGTCGAGGATCACGCCGATGCCGTGCTGGTGCAGGTAATCCACGAAGAACATGAAGTCTTCCGGCTTGCCGTGCCGGCTGGTGGGAGCGAAATAGCCCGTGGTCTGGTAGCCCCAGGATTCATCGAGGGGATGTTCTGTCACCGGCATCAACTCGATGTGCGTGAAGCCCATCTTCTGGACATACTCGGCAAGGCGTTGGGCAAGGTCGCGATAGTTGAGCACGGCGTTGGCTTCCGGCGTGCGCATCCAGGAGCCGAGGTGGACTTCGTAGACGGAAATCGGAACATTCAGAGCCTGGCGCTGCGCCCGTTCTGCCATCCAAGCCTGGTCGTTCCACTGGTAACGATGGATGTCGTACACGATCGAGGCGGTGTTCGGACGGAGTTCGGAATAGAAACCGAAGGGGTCGGCCTTGAGAACGGGGACTTCGCTCCCGCGTCCCTTGATCTCAAACTTGTAGATTTCGCCTTCGTCCAGGCCGGGAATGAAGAGTTCCCAAATGCCGCTTCCGCCGCGGACGCGCATGGGGTGGCGCCGGCCGTCCCACAGGTTGAAGTCGCCAACCACGCTGACGCGCTGAGCGTTTGGCGCCCAGACGGCAAACACCACTCCCCGCACACCCTGCAACTCCCGCACGTGGGCGCCCAGCTTTTCGTAAGCACCCCGGTGGGTCCCTTCGCTGAGCAGGTGAAGATCGAAGTCCGCCAGCACGGGGGGAAAGCGGTAAGGGTCTTCAAACTCCCATTCGACGCCCTGGGCATTTCTTGCCCGAAGGTGGTAGGGAAAGATCTGCCATTCACCGGGAACGACGGCTTCGAAGAAGCCTTCGGCATGTATCCGGACAAAGGGATAAACTCCGTGAGGCTCAAAGACTCGAATCGCCTGAAGGCTCACCGCGTCCGGCAAGAACGCACGGATCGCGATGGCTGGCTTACCCTGCACCTCCACCGGGTGTGCACCCAGGACGTGAAAAGGGTCGGAGTGCTCGGCGCGCAGGATGAGGTCAAGCTCCGCCGTCGAAGCCGTAGTCTTGGCGAGGAGCTTCTGGCGTGGGGGCATCTATGGAATTCTACATGAAGAGACCTGGAGTCCAAAGGCAGAAGTCAGAAGAGAATCGAGAAGTGAATATTGCAGACCAGAGGCGAGGAGTCGCTCTGGCTAGTGCCGTTCCAACTTATTAGTTCAATCTTCGATAGCCGGAAGCGCCGGAAGAAGGCTGCCGCACGGGCCGGAATGCATAGCCCTAAACAGTTGGAACGGCGCTAGCGGCCTTTACAGCACGCCGCATCAAGATTCCACAAGACCCACTTCCCCGCGGTTTCCGATCCCCCCAGGGACGTTGCACCGGCGATTTCGTCATCGGACCGGTACCAGAGCGCTTTGCCGGACTCGCGATCAATCAACCTCGCGGAAATCCCATGGCAGATCCCCGAGACCTTCGATTGACAGGGTCCGAAGTGCTCCCAGACCTCCAGCCGGGCGTCCGCAACCTCCTCGGCCCGGACATCCTTCAGGCAGGTCTGGTCTCGAAGGTTGCGCCGGATGTAGTCCGCCGCCAAGCCCGTGCCGTCGACGTACACTGACTCGAGCGATTGGAGACGCTCCGCGCGCTTATTCTTCTTTTTCGCCAGACTTACAGGCTGGAACAAGGTGAACAACAACCCGGCAGCCAAGGCTCTTGCGAAGAGCGAACCAACGCGTAGCAGAGGAGTCCCGCAGGCCCCCATCGTTCCCCCCGGTTCGCCCATTATACGTCAGCCGGGCTGGCAACGTTGCATGCCATCATCTGGCCAACGCGGAGCCGGTTGAGAAAGGAGAAGCTGCCTAGCGATGCGACTGCCCTCCCCCGCCGCCACGGGAAGATGATCCACCGCCGCTGCGACCGCCACCACTGAAGCTGCGCGATCCACCCCCTCCTCCCGAACTCCGGGGTGCGGGAGCGGAATAGCTGCGGCCGCCACCACTGCTGCCTCCGCCTCCGAAACTGCGAGGCGCCGGAGCGCTTCTCCCTCCACCGCCCCAGCCGGAGCGGCTCCCGCTCCCAAAGGACCGAGGGGCCGCCGAGGGCGCTCCACCCCAACTGCCTCGATTCCCGCCACCCCCAAAGTTGCGAGCCGGGCTCGAAGGCGCGCTGCGTCCGCCGCCCCCCCAGTTGCTCTGGCCGCTTCCACCGCTGCGAGGGGCCGGACGCTCTGTGACGATCGACTTGCGGATTTCGAGCGGCGGCCGCTGGCTTGAGCGGGGCGCTTCAGAACGCGAAAAGCGGCTCCAGCCGGGAGCCGCCGCTCGTGGTTGGGACTGCGGTGCGGATCGCGCGGGCTCGCGAGCCGTGGGCGCAGGCCGCTCTTGAGGAGTGAACCGACGGAAGCCGCTCTGACTGGCGCTCGAGCCGCCGGGCGCAGTACGAGACTCCATGCTCCGATTCCCGCTGGAAGCAGGTGCTGCGCGCGAAGTCGAGGGCGCGGCTGCTGGCTGCCCAAACCGTTGGAAGCCTCCCTGCGCATTGGCCTGACGGGCGGGCGCTGAGCGAGATTGGGGAATTCGACTGCCACTCGGAGCAGCCGTTTGGCGCGGCGCTCCCGTGGTGGTCGGACTGTTGGGTACAGCGCGGGGTTGGCCTGTTCCGAAGCGCTGCCAGTTCGACCGCGAAGATTGCGGCGCGGGTTGAGACTGCGCTGCGGGCCGTGCCCGGGAGCCCTCATTCCGTGCGGGCGCAGGGGTGTTTCTTTGGGCGAGCGCCGTCCCTGCTGCCGGGGTCGCCGGGTTCGCGCGGCCCGACCCGCTCGCGGATGGCTGTCCAAAACGTCGCCAGCCCGATTGTTCTCCGCCCTGAACTTCGCCGGGGGCTGTCCCTGGGTTTTGCGGTGCCGCGGAAGGCGCCGGACGGCTGGCGCTGCCCATTCCCGCCCGTGTTGCGGCGCCCGGTTGAGCCTGAGCGTTGCTCGCACCCCTCGCGACAGGGCTCGCGCTGCCGGCGTTGCGCGCCGCAGCAGGAGCCGTTCCCGCGGGGGCTCCGCGCCCCGAAGCTTGCATGGGGTTACGCGCGACCATCTGCTGGATTTCCGCCGCGCGCGTGCTGAAAGATGTCGGCCCGGCGGGCGGCTGGCGGCGCGTGAAGAAATTCTGCGCAGCATTGGCGTTGCGAGGCAGCGCTGCACGGTTCACCGGGCGGTTCACGGGCCCCAGGCTTTGACGCGTCGGCACCGCCGGGACCGTGCCCCGCACGAGTTGTCCTTGTCGGAGCGTGGCCGCGTCGATGGGTTGTTGCTGCCGGGGTACACGGCCCCGGCCGAAATCCGCAGTCGAAACGCGGGTGATGGCTCCGCGCAGGTGGGGATTCGTCAGCGCCCCCTGGAGGTTGGACGTGTAACCCCGCGGGACACCGCGCCCCCCCAGCCGGTTGTTGATGTTAGTGACGTTCGCGATGTTCACAACGTTATAGCTGTTGTGGCGACCCCACCAGCGGTGATAACTGTCATACGGCCCGAGCGGGCACCAGCCGATGGAGTTGAACCCGAAGCCGAAACCAAAGCCCCAGTGGCGCCCGCCGAAGCCGAAGCCGAGGAAGGAGACGTAGGCCGGCGCCCAGGTGGGGTAGTAGCCGTAGTAGCTATAGCCCGGCCACCAGTACCAGGAACTATCGTAAGAGAACCATCGCCCATAGTGGTAAGGCGCCCAGCCCCAGGGCTCATAAGAAACCCATGTCCAACCCCAATAGGGTTCCCAGACCCACGAGCCGTCGCGATAGGGAGCCCAGTCGGAACCCACGTTAGGCGACCACACCCAATCGTAGTCCGGCACCTGGACCCAGCGGCCGTTGCGGTCCAGGTCCTGCGCGCCGGTGTAATACCGGTTCGCATGCTGATAGCTCTGCGCGTCATAGATGTCCTTGTCGCGCTCTTGGTTCCACTTGTCCCAGTCGTCGTTGTGCGGCGCGCTGGCGATCTGGTATTCGGGATGGTCGGTCCCGCGGACGTTGATGATTCGCCCGTCGTCCACCTGCGTGTTGCCATCGGGCGTCGACACCTGCGCCTGGCCCTTGCGAACAATCAACTGGGTATCCGAAGGTGAATTCACCTGGATACGGTAGCTGCCTTCGCCGAGCGGAGCCACGGCCATGTTGGGCGTGTCGATTTCAACGTCCGCCTCGGTGCCCTTGAAGACCGTGAGGCTCACCAGTCCTTGCGAAACTTGAAGCTGGATGCGCGTCCGGGAAAGGTCGGCGATCTTCACTTCGCTGCCGGGAGCGAGCCGCAGGACGTTCGCGTAGTCAAGCTGAATCTCGGCCTGGGATTTGTCGCCGGTCGCGATCTTGTCACCGAGAACGAGCGGCGAGTTCACCGTCATCGCCACCCAGTCGCCCGAGTCGCCGCGCATGCTGGAGACGTCGCCATGAATCAGGCTGACGCGCGCCGCGCCCGGCGTGGCCTCACCCTGACCTTGGTCCTGACCTTGGTCCTGACTTTGGTCCTGACTTTGGTCCTGACCCTGATCCTGAGCGGGGGCCGGCTCGACGGCGAGAATCGTCAGCGAAACTAGGATGAGAGCTGCGAGACCCAGGATGTAGTAGATGCGTTTCATGGCCCACCTCGTTTCCCCTGCAAGTTCCAGGGAACCGCCTGACCTTCCACCCCCAAGTCGGGCACGTGGAATTCCAAACTGGCGTCCCAATATCAGCACATAACTTGTTCAATTCAAAAGGGATAGCTCGTGGGTCGAAATCGTTTATCATGGGCCGCCAACTCTGTCTGGCCGCAGGTGGCCGACCCTGGCCGTTTTCAGCCACCATCCTTCCAGAATCTGGATTTCGCCCTGGCGGGCGCTTGGGGGCCCCTCCCCAGCTGAAGTAGGCTAGATTGTAGCCTCCTGGCCCAGAAGCCTTACGGCGGGCCGCCGGGCGCCGCCCCGGGGCATTCTGTAGGCCCGCCGAACCCCGCGCCGGGCCTTCGCCAGCCTCCGCCGCTCCAAAGCCCGTTGGTCTGAAGCCGAGCCGGGTGGTAAGATTTGGGCGGTTACCGCCTTCAGGTTTTGTCGCGGACGCCAGCCTTGGCCCTGATCGAGGTCGGAGGTAATCCACCTTGGCTCTCTACTCCCACACTCAGCTCCGAACCTTCGAGGACTGCCCCCTGAAGTACAAATTCCGCTACATTGACAAAATCAAGAAGCCGGAGGAACAGACCATCGAGGCGTTCGTGGGCTCCTGCGTTCATGCAGCGTTGGAGAAGCTCTACGCGGACCTGGCGCTGTGCAAGCAGAATTCGCTCGACGATCTTCTCGCCTCTTATCGAGAAACCTGGGAGAAGAACTGGCTGCCGAGCATCAAGATCGTCCGCGAGGAATTTACGCCGCAGAATTACTTCGACTATGGCGCGGGCTGCATCCGCAATTACTTCGAACGCTACAAGCCTTTTGACCAGAGCCGGACTCTGGCGACGGAGGCCCATCTGATCTTCCCTCTGGATCCGCCCGGGACTTACAAGATGCAGGGTTACGTCGACCGGATCGCGCGCCGACCCGACGGCACCTACGAGATCCATGACTACAAAACCGGGCGTTCGCTTCCCTCTCAGGCCGAGGTGGATTCCGACCACCAGCTCGGTTTGTACCAGATCGGGTTGCAGGCGCGCTGGCCCGACGCAGAGAGAGTGGAGCTCATCTGGCATTACGTGGGAAAGGACACGCTGCTGCGTTCGCGACGCACGGCGGAGCAGCTCCAGAGTCTGCGACAGGAAACCATCGAGACGATCGGCCGCATCCAGAGCGAGAAGGAATTCCCGCCGCACCCAAGCGGCCTGTGCGACTGGTGCGAGTACCGCCCCGACTGCCCTGTATGGAAACACGTGGCGGCCATGGAGTTATTGCCGCCCGCCCAGTTTGCCGCCGACGAAGGCGTGCACCTCGCCGATGACTATGCGAAGACTAAGGACGAAATGGACCGGCTTGCGCGGCGCCTGGACCAGTTGCGCGAACTCATCCTGGAATTCTGCCGCCAGAAGCAGGCCAGCGTCTTGGCCGGGCACAGCGTGCGCGTGGCCGTGAAGTTCGGAGAGAGGACCAAATTCCCGGGCAAAAACGATCCGGGACGCGAGTCGCTCGAGGAATTCATCCGCCGCCTCGGCCGGTGGGAGGAAGTTTCGGACGTGAGCGCCAGCGAGCTGGCAAAGATCCTCCAGGAAAAGCGCTGGGCGCCCGAACTGCTCGAACAGCTTCGAAGGTTCGCGACGGCCGAGCCCACCTCCTCCGTGCACGTCACCCGGTCAAAGGACCGCGAGGAATGAGACCGCCAGCGTCGTCACGTGCCATAATCGAGATGATCGAGTCTTCGATCCGGCAGAGAGTAATCCGGAGGTTCATCAGGAGTATGTGTGCCAAGTTTTGATCTGCAAGCTTACTTGAATCGTTTTCCGGAAGTTTGCCGGAAGAAGTTCGGGCGCGTTTACAGTTTCCGCGCTCTCGAAAAGGACTTTGAGCAGCTTCGCACCGGCAAGCGTTGGCTGGTGGCGCGCGACGTCCTCAAACTCTTCGACCCGGCGCGGACGCCCTTCGCGCACTACTGGGCCAAGCCCGCCGAGCGCGAACTCGACCCGGTCTTGAAGAAAGAGCGGCTCTATCTGGCCCCCATCGCCTCCGACCGCGAGGTGGTGCGCAGCCTGCTCGCCGTGTTGCACAATACCGGCGTCGTTTCGCTCGTCCTGCGCTTCGTCCATCCGGAGTATTTCGGCATCTTCAGCACCCCAACAATCGGCCTGCTGCTGATTCATCGCCCGACGACCGTGGAGCTCTATCTCGCCTTTTGCGCGGAGCTGCGCGAGTGGCAGAAGCATTTCCGCCTCGCCTCGGTCGCGGACACGGAACTCGGGCTGTGGACTTTTCACGAGCTCACCAGCGACCCCGAACCCTCGGCGGAGGCGGAACAGGCACGCGGCGAATTCGATGCCGACGTGTGGATCCAGCGCCGCCGCGCCGCCCAGGTCCTCCGGCCGTTCTTCAAGAAGTATGGGCCGCTCGAACTCGCCCGCATCTTTGTCGAGGAGCAACCCAAACTCGCCGGCAAATTCGCCGGGGAAGAATACGAGCGCCGCCTGCGCGCCATCGCCCGGCGCGTCGGCCTGCGCCTGGGCGTGAAGGGAGCCGTCGAGGTCCTCTTCGATCGCCTCGCCCAACATGACTACATCACCCTCGAACAGAAAACCCGCCTGCGCAAGGTGTGGGAAATCCGCAATCGCGCCGTCCACCCCGCCGCCGACCTCACCCTCGAAGAAGTCGAGAATATGATCGAGACCATCGAGGACGTCTGCCTCGGCTGGGAAACAAAGCTGCTGGAAAGCCCCGGCCCCGGCAAGTGGTGAGCGACCGGCGCCCCGACCGCAGCCTGTCCCGTTATCGATCGCGGGCCTCAGCCTGCCGACTATTCTGCGTCATCCAGGACGCCCATCTTGGCGAGGCGATAGCGGAGTGCGTTGCGGGAGATGCCGAGCAGGCGCGCGGCCTGGCTTTTGTTGCCGTTCGAGCGGCGGACGGCCTCTTTGATCATCTCATCCTCAAACTGCTCGAGGGTCATGCCCGGCGGCGGAAACGCGCCGCCCGCGGACAGCGCCGAAGAGGCGAGGTCTGCGCCCGCCGGCTTGGATGGAGAAAGGTCCAGGCGAATGTCCGCCACGTCGAGCATATCCACCGCTGACAATGCCACGGCGCGCTCGATGATGTTTTCGAGTTCGCGCACATTCCCCGGCCAATGGAATTCCATCAGGAGTTTCTGCGCGGCGGGCGTGATGCCCTTGATCGGCTTGCCGGATTCGCGGACAAAGCGCTCGATGAAGTGGTCCGCAAGGTAAGGAATGTCCTCCTTTCGCTCGCGCAGTGGTGGAATGTTGATGGGCACGACGTTCAGCCGGTAATAGAGGTCTTCGCGAAACGTCCCCTCTTCGAGCGCGGCGCGCAGGTCCTGATTCGTGGCGGCGACCACGCGCACGTCCACCTTGAGGGTTTTCGTGCCGCCCAGCCGTTCGAAATCACGGTCCTGGAGGACGCGCAGCAGCTTCACCTGGATGCTGCCCGGCACGTCGCCGATCTCGTCGAGGAAAATCGTGCCCTTGTCGGCGAGCTCGAATTTCCCGGGCTTGGCGCTCACCGCGCCCGTGAAGGCGCCTTTCTCGTAACCAAACAATTCGCTTTCCAGCAGATTCTCCGGAATCGCCGTGCAGTTGATCTTGACGAACGGCCCCGAGGCGCGGCGCGAGTGCTGATGGATGGCGCGCGCAATCAAATCCTTCCCCACGCCGCTTTCCCCGCCCAGGAGCACCGTCGAGTTCGTCGGCGCGACCCGCTCGACCGTCCCGAGCACCTCCTGCATTCCCGCGCTGCGCGCCACGATATTCTTGAACTCATAGCGCTTCCCCAGCGCCTCGCGCAGCGAGCGGTTTTCCTCGCGCAGGTGGCGGACGTCGAGCTCCTTGTGGACGATGAGCTTCATCTCCTCGAGCGAAAACGGCTTGAGCACGTAATCGCTCGCGCCCGCCTTCATCGCCTCGACCGCCGTCTCCACGGTTCCGTACGCCGTCATCACGACAACCGGCAGACGCGCGTCGGCGCGTTTGACGGCCTGCAGAAATTCCAATCCGTCCATGCCGGGCAATTTCAAGTCGGTGATAACCAGATCGACCTTCTCCTGCCGAAGCAGTTTCAGCCCCGTCTCGGCGTCCGCCGCCGCGTGCGTCACGTAGCCTGCCTCGCTAAGGTTCAACTCGAGGAGCCGCGACATCTTCGCTTCGTCTTCGACGATCAGAATGGTAGGCATGAGGCACGAACTCGAAACTGGAAACTAGAAAGTGGAAATTGGAAACTGCGCTCAACTCAACTCGCCACGCGCTGTTTCAGCGCGAGCGTGGACCGAAGATAGCCGTTCAGTAAGCGTGCCACCGACTGGGCCAGGGCATCCAGCCTTTTGCCCTCTGCAGGACTGACATATCCCTCGTCAACGCAAGTGGTCAGGTGGTCCCTCAACTCGTACAACGAGCCACGCGCTTGCCGGCACATTTGTGCATTCTCCTGATAGCCGAATCGTCCGAAGCCCTCGGCGATATTGGCGGTCACCGAAGCTGAGGCACGCCGAATCTGGCCTGCCAGGCCGAACTTCTCAAAGTCCGGCAAGGACTTGGCGAGCTTGTAGAACTCGCGCCGCAACTCACGCGCTGCTTCCCACACGTGCAGGTCTTTGAAATCCTTGATGGGACTCTCCGCCGTCATATTTTGCTGACCATCCGCCAGTTTCAGTTTTCTAGCTTCCAGTTTCTATTTTCCAGTTTCCAGTTTCCGTTGTTACTCCGCCGGCAAGAATACCCGAAAGCAGGCGCCTTTGCCCGTTCCGCTCCGTGGGCTCTCGACCCGGATGCCGCCGCGGTGGTCGTCCACAATCTTCGAGACAATGGAGAGGCCGAGCCCGATACCGCTTTTCTTGGTGGTGAAAAACGGATTGAAGATCTGTTGCAGCATCTCCGCCGGAATTCCCGGCCCGGTGTCTTCGATGGCGACCTCGACGCCGCTCCGCCCGTGAGAATTGGCGGCAGCGATTTTCACGCGCAGGTTGCCGCCCTCGCTGCCCATGGCCTCATAGGCGTTCAGGAAGAGATTCGTGAAGACCTGCTCGCAGAGGTCGGCGTCGAGCGGAACGGTCGGAAGGCCCTCGGCGTAGACACGTTCGACCTGCACTTTGGCGTCGGGCCAGCGGTCGTGCGCCGCCTTCAGCGCGCGATCGACCAGCGGAGCGATTTGCTCCCGGCGCAACTCGAGCTGCGCAGGCCGCGCGAAGTCCAGAAAACGCGTGACGATGGTATTCAGCCGGTTGACCTCGCTCGAAATGTATCCGGCCAGCTCGCTGGTCACCGGATCGCTGGTCTGCAGTTTCTTGTTCAGCATTTCCGAGGAGCCCTTGATGACGCCCAGCGGATTGCGAATCTCGTGGGCGAGCCCGGCGGAAAGTTGCCCGAGCGCGGCCAAGCGTTCTGACCGGTGCTTCTCCTCCTGGACCTGCGCGAGCTGGCGATTGGTTTCCGCCAGCGTCTCGGCGAGTTCCCGATAGCGCTGCGCCTGCTGGCGGTTCTCCCCAACGAACCGGTTGATGACCGTCGCCGCCAGGAAAAAGAAGAGATTGCGGATGGCCAGCTCCGTGGCGCCTTCCGGGGTCAGCCGGTAAACCTCCAGGGCGGGAATAAGGAAGGAAAGATAAGCGGCGGAGGTCAGCGCGGTCCACAGGAGCGTCTCAAAGGCTCCGAAGAACATTGCCGCTGTGACCACCGGCAGATAGTAGATGAGGTAGTAGCTGGACTCGATCCCCCCGGTACAGTTGACCACCACCGAGGCGAGCACGATCTTAATGATGACGCTGTAGGCGCGGCCGCGACGCGGCAGCAGGCCGATGAAGCGATACTCGAAAATCTGAAGGACACCGAGCGCGAGGAGCGTCAGTTGCTTGTGGATCTCGAAGATCGGCCGCAGTGCCGCGAGGCCGACAAGAAAGACCAGCCAGAGAAGATCCATCCAGGCGAACCTGCGGCGTCCTGGTTCGGTCACGACAGCCTGATTCACGGCATCACTTTAGCACGGTTGGAATGCGCGGGCGACGAGGGCAAGCGCGCATCGCAGGGGAGGCCGTTCGTCGGAGGATATGAGTGACGTAGATTGACCGTGGATTTCAGATCTCAAATCTCAGATTTGAGATTCGAGATTTCACAGGGCGATTACTTCTTCCGTCGCCGCCCGAGAGCCGGCAGCATTTCCGGTTCCGGGTCGGTGCCCAGCGCGTCCGCGACACGGTTGATGTAGTTGAAGTAGGCGATCACCTCCACGGCGTCCAGGATGTCGCGGTCGCTGAGCCCGTGCTTGCGGAGCGTCTCGACATCCTGCTTGCGCACGGCGGCGGGGTGGCGGGTCACCAATTCCGCGAACTTGGCGAGCGCCTTCTGGCGGGGCGAAAGCTTGGCGCGCAGATAATTGTGCTTGACGTGTTCGGCCAGCTTGGCGTCACCGGATTCGGCACGGAGATCCTCCCCGTGAGCTTCGATTCAATAGAAACAATCGTTGGCCCAGGAGACCACCGTGCCGAGCATTTCCCGCTCGACGCGCGACAGACCCGACGGGCCCTTCATCGCCGCGAGATACATCCGCATCGAAGCGTGGAGGGCCGGCGGGTTCAGGCTCTGCACCTTGAGGATATTGAAAACCTTTCCTGCCCGTTGGACCGCCGCTTCGTATTCCGCTCGGAGTTCGCCCGTCGCTTCCTCCGGCTCCACCATTTTGATCCAGGCCACAAAACCTCCTTCCTCATGACCGTTCAATGAAGCCGCGGCACAGTGGCGAGGCAGCGAGTCATGACTCGCTGAAGTCAATCATCACGGGCCGCCTGCGGAACCCCCGCGTCTTGATCGCGGCATAGGTCAACCCGATGGCAAACCAGATCCCGCCGACCACTTTGGCAGGCGTCCGCAGACCCCACCAGATCCAGAGGCAGAAGAGGAACCCAAAC
>JAIQGB010000012.1 GCA_020072905.1 Terriglobia bacterium
CGTGGGTTTGGGTCGCTACTGCACCTTTACCTTCGGACCGACCCCGCCACTTTCAAGCGGACTGTAATGTAACGATTCGCGCTGTAAGGAACCCTGACAGAAGTCTGTGTTGATGGCAGTTTGTGTTGCACGGCCTCGACTCCGTTGCACAGATACGCTTCATCGATCCTAAGCAGAGGGAACCGAACTTCCGTTTCACCGGAACGTCCCGCCACCTCTCTGAGTCGCAGGATATAACCATCACCATCCTCTGCCTGCTTGAAAGTGACGAATTCCAGGTTGGGGACTTCCAATGTCATCAATGAACCCCGGGCTGCGGGAAGGGGCTTGCCTTCACCCGTAAGAGGCGCGGCGAAGCTGGACAGCAGGGCGTAGGCAAACGCAGGTTTCCGCGTGTCGACGTCAAATCTGGAAAGGTCCTCACGAGACAGCGCGCTTCCGCTGGTAACGTGGTAGCGGAAGGAGAAATCGCCACCTTGGGCAGCCTTGTAATTGGTAAACCAGTAGTTGTTCATCACGTAGGAGAAGACGTGCCCGTTCTTAATCTCGAGATGCGTGGGCCATTTCCCCCGATTAATATCTGTGAGGGTTATCAAGGGCGCATCGGGCGTGGCCCAGGCAATGGAGAACGAGCCGTCCTTGACGAGAACCAAGTTCTGAGTGGTGAACCATTCTCGGCATGCCCCGGGTAGCTGATCATCGTTTGGCCTCACCCAGCCATTTTGAATCTGGTATTCGAGGCTGGGCTTCTCCGTGGCAAAGGGAAAAGCAAAGTAGACTGCTTCTTTTTCTCGGACCTCTTCTTTGCTGAGCATGTTAAGGATGTCAACGCGCCGGAGGCCCTCGTACAAATTGTATTCGCTTCGGATCCTGGGCGTATTCTTGCCACGTGCTTCGACAACAAGCCGCTGCCCCAGGGGGGTTCTGACGTTCTCCATGATGCGTGCAGAAGTAGCGGGGTCGATTGTAAGATCAGCCGGCGGTCGTCCATAAATGTTGTCAATAATCAGGGTGTCGGACCCGCCGGAGACGTAGAGGAATTGGTTTAGCTTGTAGGGAGCCGTTTGGTCGACCAGTTCCTTGTTCGCCGTTTTGTCATATAGACTCTTGATCCCTCCCGTAAGATTATCGACCTCCAACCGGTAGTATTGGTTTTCGATCACCGCACCCGAGCTCACCTCTGTTTTTTGGGGGGTAGCGCGAGGGGAATCTAAACTGCGCAGCGCGTACCCTTTGTATCCCATGGGGGGGACGTCTTCCGCGATGAAACGCACCTTCTGCCAACCCTCTTTCACCAGGACGACGTCCAGTTTTACCGGCTTGTTCTCGGCGAGGTCCACGAGATAGCTTCCTTCGTCAATTTCCACCTCCAGAGGCCCCGTTCGCGTCCAGGGTTGCAGATTCACCGCAAAAATCGTGTCGGAATCCACCGCCACTTCCTGGAACAGACCATACAGAGAGCGGGTCAGCAGCCTGCGAGCATCAACATACGCTCGTGCCGCATAGCTTTTCTTGATTTCCCACTGACGAGTGACAAATTCGCGGTCGGGTTGGCGGATGCTCGAATGCGCGCCCCACGTGTGTTCGTCGTAGAACAATACGTCGCTCCAAACCCCACGGAACTTCTCCGCAGGGTACAGATCGCGGGGATCGAGCAGCGCGGCGAAGCTGGCGATGGTTTCCGCCTCCGGCAGAATCTGCTTGGCTTGCTGATTGAGCGTGGTGGCGTGAGCGGTGGAGCCGGCGCCATCTTCCCAGTAGGCACCGCCATCCCCGCGATAGACAGGGAGGCGGTCCGCGAAGTGCCTCTCGACATACGCGAAATATTCGTCGTCGGTGGCGACGATCAGCTTCGGAAACTCGTATTCCTGATTCCACCGCTCGACCAAGTCACCCTCGCCCTTTTCAGGGACGACGGCATTGTCCGTATAAGCACCGAAGACCATGACTGCATCAGAGATATAGTCATCGCGCATGTATCTGAGCAGGAACTGCGGCACCGCAGCTTGGAGATACTCATAGCTGGAGGCGAGAGGCTGGATGTCCCCGCCGACCAGGCGCTTCAGCTGCCAATAGTTGCGCGAGAGCCAGGTCATCACACGCTCGCCATCCAACCCCTCCCAGTAGAAAGGCGAGTTCTCACTCAGTTTGGTCAAAGCGAGAATCGGGGCGCGGGTTTGATTGCTGGCGTTTGAGAATGCCCGGATCCCGACATCCGTCAAAAGCGAGGGCAAGAACCATGTTTCAGAAGGAACGTCGGTGAGGCAAGCAGAATTGAAGTTGGTGCCCTGTTCTCGGTGAAGACGATAGGCGAAATACAGAGACCTGTAGAGCTCCTCGCCGCTGCAAAGTCCTGTGAGCAGGTGAAAGTAGAAAGCGTTAATCCCAGCTCTGCCCTGCCGCGCCTGCTCCAGGAGCCGGTCCCGAGATTCAGGAGGGCGGCTTTCGAGGAAGTTGTCCACAAGCCAAGCCGTTTCGAAATTGAACTTGTAGAAGGGGTATTTTGCCAGGATGTCCAGCACCGTATCCGTATTGCGAGTATCCAGTTCATCGACCTGGGGCTGGATCTGCGTGTACCCGAGATCGTTGTGAACCTTGGGGCAGACGTAGAGTTTCCATTGTCGGGCAGGAATGAAATCCTGGGTCGCGCCCTGCAATCTCCCATCCAGAGTGACCTTGATGGTTGCCTTGACGGGGTGGGCGGGCACCGCAACGTCAAACGTTTCTGTCAACACGCCGAAGTCGTAACCGGGGTTGGAGAACTTCCTGACTACCTTCTCTCGGCCCACGGTGACGACGGCAGAAGCACTATTGAACCGTTTGCTGAAAGGAACGAAGAGGCGGCATACCTCGTTCAGGCCGTTCGTGGCCTTGCGAAAAAGAACGGTCGGCTCGATCCGGATCGCCGTATAGCCTGCCGCCACATCGCCGTTCCCTCTTGTGAGGCTTAAGGCATCATAGCTAACCTCGCCGACACCCAGAGGAACAAACGTTATTCTGTTTCCCTTTGCCTTGATCCAAGAAGCCTCGATCGGCACCACGAGCCGCTGCTTGGCCAGAAGCATTACGTTTCCTTCATCTGAATCGATGTTTTCCTTTACCTGTGGAAGGATGGGAAAAATCCCCTTGCGGCCGTTCACCTCAACTCTCATCTCACCAGGCGCCGCAACTTGGAATATGTAGTCCACGACCAGTTGGTAGGCATGCCCCGCTTTTTGTGGCATGTCGAAAACAACGGTGTAAGGTTTTTCTTCGGAGGGGACGCTCGCATCCAAGTTGACGGAGCCGCTTTGGCGCGCGGAAAAATCCTTCCTAGCCGTACTTTGGCCAATCGTGAAGGTTATGCTATCTCTCTGACCGTCTGCGAATTCTATTGAGGAGCCGTCCGGCCTCCCGATAGACCAAACAACAGACTCATCCCCCGCAGCCGCTGATGTCTGAGGCGAAATGTGCATGATTGCAGGAAAAGCCAAAAGCACGAAGACCATCCCAGTCCCAGGCCGCTCGCCGAGAAAACTGCGCATTCGCCCTGTCAGTCGATTCTTCATCGTCCCCTACCCCCTTCGTCAGATCGTTCGTCGCGCGGGAAGCGAAACCAGAGTCTCTCCCGTCAAGTCCATGGAACCCTGGGATGTGCTGCTCGGTCACGCTCACAAGAGCAGGAACAGTTGCCGCGCCATCTCTACCGAGAAGTGCAGAACCGCTCTGGGGACAGGTGGCCTCACCCAAGCTCGCGCACCTCTCGCCAAGCCTCGATCATGGCCTCAACATTTGGCCAGGGCGTATCGGGGAAAAGTGCATCCACCGGCGCGAGGATAAAGCCAGTCGGCCCCAGCTTACCGACAGCGGTGCGGACTGCCTGACGAATCTCGTCCCGCGAGCCGCTGTGCAGGGTCACGGCGCTGCTGATCCCGCCCGCCACGGCCAGACGGCTGCTGAACTTGTCCTTGACGAACGCCAGGTCGGTTTTTTCCTGCAAGGGATCGACGTAGTAGAGCAAATCGATATTCGAGGCGAGCAATTCGTCAGCCATAGCGAGGGCCCCTGTGGTCATCGTGTAAGCGAACGGGACACCGTCCTGGTGTGCCAGTTCCGCCAGTTTTCTTAGCGCGGGTGTCAGGAACTTTCGGAAGAGGGCTGGCGACCAGAAGTCGGTGGCGCTATACCAACCACGAGCCACCACCATGTCCACGCCGCCCACATCCAACATCATCTCTGTCCGCCGCCTGTCGAAATCGTTGATTACGTCAAGCAGGCCCTGGAAGAACTCGGGTTCGGTCATGGCGGCGACAACGGCCCGTTCCACCCCGCAAAGCCAAGCCACGGCGTCCATGCCGAACACGCTCCAACCCTGCACGAGCACCCCCAGCTCCTGAGCAAATCGCCGCACGACCGCCATCCGCTCGCGATAACTTGATAGTTGATCTGCAGAGGGGTCCTGCAAGAGGTAGCGCAGCTTGGGAAGGTCTTCCGGCCCGGCGACCGCGTGTCTCACACCACGTGGGATGTTGAAGTCTTCGAAGAGAGGAACATGATCGGGTTGCACCACCCAGCCGGGCCCGATCTTCTCATCCGTCCGGCGGACGACGTGCCGCAGCGGGCCCTCCGGCGTCTGGTATTCCCGGCAAAGCAGCCAGTAGGGCTCAGCGGCCGTGGGCGGTTCCTGCCAGTCTCGGATGCGCACTTCAGGGTGCACACCCCAGGGTGGAGAAACATCCAGCACGTCGTCCAGCCCAAGGCTCAGCCATTGGCGGACGCGCTGGAAATCGTCCTCAACACTCCACGGCTCGGGTAGAGTGTGAATATGTTCCAGGCGCATGGTGTACCAGTGAGCTACCTCACGCCCGCCTTGTTTCCAGCGAAGATGTGGTGACACCGTGACCCCAAAGCACGAGCAGTACATCGGGACGTGATCTGGTTTTTCATGCCGGATTGCCTTTAACAAACGTTCGCGCGAATTCACCGTGTGTTACCCCCAAGCTGCGCTTTCTCGGAAGGCGACTGACGAACGCACCAGCTCACTGCCCGCCACGATCATTCATGGGAGGTGAGCCTTGCTCCTTTCCCGATGCGGAGGCCGATCGGCCACCTCCGGACATCAAACGACGTTTCCAGGGCAGGTTGTCCTAGGCAAGAGCGCGCCACTCGCAACCGGTCATTTCCGCTAAGTCGGCGACAGTCTGCCGCGAGTCACCGTAAGTGGCCATCCAGTGGTGCCCCAACCCTTCCCGGGCAACCCAGGACAGGATCTGGCGGTAGTCCGCCGCGAAGCGGACGCGCAGGGGGTTCCCGGGAAAAACCATGTCGGTCTCCACTGCCTCTCCATAGAGGCTCGCTATTCGGTAACCGCCCAGGGTGGGCACTATGTTGATCAATGTCACCGGACCCGGTCGAGCCGGGAAAAGGCAGCAGAGTCCGCGATTCATCAAACGTACCGGACCCAGATTTATCACCGAGGGATTGGCGGCCAGCGAGAAGCCACCTGAGCCGCAGTGGGTGAAGACAATGGCGTTTTCTGCCGGAATCGGATCCAGAAAATCAGTGTTGTGGACGGGTTGTCCTGTCACCCGCGTCAGCATCAGCATGCCAACGGCGCCGTTGACGTCACCCTCACAAGACACTGGGACACCCTCCTCGCCCAGCAGCGAGGCTGCCAGGCAGACCCTGCCCATCAGATGGGGATAGCAGCCGACCGCCACGGCGGCCAATCCCAGCTCCTGAATCATCTCCTTGAGAGCCACATACACTTGCAAGGAGTCGATGCCGGCTTCCTTGGTCGCCGTCACTTGCCCGACTTGCGTTTTGAGCTCCTGCCAGGTGTCCTCCACCGAGTTCGCGGGTACCTTCGCGGCTCGCTCCAGGAACACTTGGCTGTCAATGCCGACCACGCGTGGCCCCAGAAGCTTCTTCAGCGCTAATTCATGGGGGGTTATCTCCGTCATCCCCTGGATCCGGTGGCCCAACCAGCCAATCCGCGCGCGGCGCAATTGATGGCGCAAGGCGGCCGCGGCCGCGTATTGCCACGCGCGCTGAAGAGAAACTTGCGCGCCCACCGGGTCGAAAAGGAAACAATAAGGCTTGCCGAGTTGCTTGAGGATGTAGCCCAACTGCTGCATGCCGCACAAAGAGCCTGTCTCCATCCCCGGTCGTGCCCAGATAACGAGCGGGACTTCACATTCTTCCAACATATCCAGGACAAGGTAGTCCTCGAACCAACAGGTGGCCAGCACACAGATGGCATCAGCGCGTTGCTCGCAGAAGTACCGTCCCGCTTGATATGCAGATAGTGGATCCGTCAGCGGTTGGGGAGGCCGGAGTATTTCCAACTGCCTGAAACCTGCCGTCGTGAAGGCTACCTGTAATTGGTCCAGCAGCACGGGTGACTGACCGGCGCCAACTTCCAGGGGATTGGACACCGCCACGATCCCCAATCGAACAGCATTCCTTGTGGGTTCTGCAACCATTTGAGCCTCCCTCTCTCGATCGTCCGTATGGACCATCCCCGCAAAAGCCTGGGCGTTCAATCAGCTTCCAAGCATGCCCGAGGCATCAGACGGCCTTCTTGCGCCGTCCAATCCCTGTCGCTATTTCGTCCGGCGGTCTGCGTCCCTCGGCGCCGTCGGCTTGTCTCCAGCATGTTGCTCAGCCACCTCCGCAAACCTGGCAACCGCGTCTTGGTTGAGACTTATCCCCAGGCCCGGGCGCTGGGGTGGAAGCACCACCCCGTTCTCGATGCGGAGTTCCTCGGCTACCAGCTCTCGACGAAGCCGCGATTCGGCAAGTGCACCTGGGAGGAACTCAATGAACTTGCAGTTCGGGGAAGCGAAAGCGACATGGGCAGTTGCGGCTATTCCAATCCCCGTCTTCCAGCAGTGGGGGACCACGATTTTTCCCCGGTCTTGCGCCATCTGGACGACTCGCATGGCCTCCGTTATTCCTCCCACGCGTCCAATATCAGGCTGGGCGACATCGACGTGACCACGATCCATGAGATCCGCAAATTCGAACCTGGTTTGGAGCCACTCACCCGCCGCGATCCGGATGGGAGTGGCCCCGGACAATCGCGCGTACCCATCCAAATCGTCAGCAGGCAGCGGCGTCTCCACAAAAAAGATGTCAAAAGGTTCGAGGCGACGGATGACGCGAAGGGCCTCCTTCCAATCGGACCAGCAATACGCAACGTCCACCATGAGTTGCATCCCCGGACCGACCGCCTCGCGGCAAGCTCTCACCACGTCGATAATCGCCTCGTCGGGTTCATTGAGGCGGTTGTGGCTGTAAGGCCCCTTCACACACACTTCCAGTTTGGCCGCGCGAAAACCGAACTCCCGCGCCCAAAGCAGCTTCTTGAGCAGACCCTCGCGGTATTCGGGAAGCGTTCTTCCGCCGGGGATCAGGCTCGCGTACGGGGTAATACTCTGCTGCCTGGCCCCTCCCAGGAGCTTCCAGACAGGCTTGCCGGTCGCCTTGCCGTAGATGTCCCATATCGCCATGTCAATGGCGCCAATGGCGCAGATTCCCGCGCCGCGCCGGCCGGTCATGGCGGTGAACGTGTACAGTCGATCCCAAATGGCGAGCGGCTCAGTTGGATCTTGTCCGAGAAGCAATTTCTTGAAGCCCAGATCCATGATGTGGGAACCCGGCGCTTCAATGAGCGTTTTGACTACCCAGGGATTCGTGTCCACCTCGCCGATCCCGACGATCCCTTCATCCGTGTGGACTTCCACGACGATCGTGTCCTGAGATGAGTCACACGCATCAGGATTGCAGTCGGGAACCCTGAGGACAGTGCACTCAATGTCTGTGATCTTCACGGGGCTTTCACCTATGGGGAAGACTAACCACCTGAATCCGCACAGTAGTGCAAGTCATGAGCCCAAGCGCCATAAAGCCGAGCATCTTCTCACTCACCGAGCAGCGAGGCGCCTACGCGGAGCTGGAACGCGGCATAGAAGATGACGCAGCCAGCAAGCCCCAGCTTTCTCCACCACCTGGGTTGTAGGGGAGGAGGCAGAAGCTTCCGACTTTGACGGTTCATCACCATGTAATCATTTGCGACGTAACATAGCGGTCTTTCGTATTCAAAGGAGCTTGAGCCTGCCGGTAGTGGTCCCGCAAATAGATCGGGTAGCCAGGCATGGACACTCTCGGGCTGATATCCACAAGCGTGTTACCCCGAAAACGGCAGGTATACTGTCGCTCAGTCCTGAGGGAGTTCCCCATCTCGGAGAAATACGGCCGCTCCAAGACATTATAGAGAGTGTAGGTCGCCGTATCCTCCTTGACGGGGAAGGTGATCTGAATCTCCTCGCCGGGTCTGATCTCAGAGAGCACAACATGTTTATTCATCCAGTGCGGCGCCAGAGAACGGTCGGGCGCCGAGACTTGCACGTTTCTCGGGTCCACGAAGTACGGGAGTCGAACGTAAGCCGCTTTTGCTGTCTTATTGTGAAGAATGACTTTGCCCTCATAGGGCAGGTAACTGTCAACATCCATCCAGGGAGAAACCCGGTTGAGCAGCAGGTTGACGTGGACCGCCTCTCCCCGCGGCTCGACAATCTTGCTCCACGCATAATACAAGGCCTGCGTGCCGTTGCCCGTGCAGCAGTGGAGACAAAAGGGTTTGTCGTATCCCATCACCAGCATCGGAGCCATTGAACCTATGCATCGCTCGATCACTCGCTCGCTGGTTTCCTGGGGCGGACGCGCAATGTGTTTGGGGGCAGCGTCGGCGATTTGCTGCAGGAAGTCAGCCCGCAGAAATTGTGACTCAATCAATTGGTTGCGGACGGCTTGATCCACGTCCTCATAGTAATCGCCCATGCCGGCTTCGGTGAGTTTGATCGCAGTCGCGATCATGTCGGAGATCGTGCAGACCTCCACATCCGGCGAATCATTGAGCCAAGCTCCCAGCCGGGGGATTCCATGGTGGCGGGCAAATTCGTAGCCGTCGCGGACGAAATTCATCAGCTCAGAGTCCGCAGTGGCCGCGGCATATTCAACAAGGGCGTAGAGCATAGCCGTGTGCCCATGCATGTGGCCTGTGAAATAGGCGCGGTCCGCAGATGTAATATCGTCCGGCACGCCCTTGGCGCCCCAGAACCGTTTCTTGGTGACGAATCTAACCAGTCGTGCAGCGGTGTCCAGGGCCTGCTTATCCCCACTGACTTTGTACCAGCGGGTCAGGGCTCGAATGGGACCACAGTGGTACACAAACATCGAGCCCTCGGCTCCCATCGCTTCCACCTCGGGCTCGTCGGTATTTGGCCAACCGGATTTTGGATAGCTGAAAGCTTCTCCAATCCGGCTATCAGGAAAGTACGCATAATCATCCCTGCGAACCGCAATGCGGCTTAAGGCCCGCGCGATGCCTGCGGCCTTCTCTTCCCAAGGCCCCCCGGGTTCGTATTGCATCCAGGCCATAAAAGCCAGAAGCGCTCGCGAATTGCCATAGACGTTGGCAAAATCCTGGTTGGACCCGGGTCCCGGATAGAGGTCTTTGTTCCAGGGCCGGCTCGAGAGGGCGGGGGAATAATAAAGGCCGTCCGCCGCGATGAGCGAAAGCATCGCGTCCATCATTCCCTTTTCTACGTCCACAAAACTCTTGCTCCCACTCATCACACGCATCATCGGGAAGGATTCGGCGTACTTGGGATTGTTGGTGGGCAGTCCGGTCGTTTCGTGATACATGAAGGGAGGATTGGCGAAAAACCTGGCCTGGAAGTAGATTTCGTACTTGTATTCGGGATCAAGGGTCCCCGCCAGCGCATTCAAAGCGGTGGCGGCCCGATCACTCAGGTCCAAGGTTTCCGGAGCCGTCGTCACGTACGACCCTTGAGACAGCTGTCGAGTTTCGGCAGGCGAAGATCCAGAGGCCACCCAAGGCTTGGCCGAAAGGGTTAGAGGTGCCAGGGCGGCAGCCG
Source organism: Terriglobia bacterium (assembly GCA_020072905.1). Taxonomy (GTDB): domain Bacteria; phylum Acidobacteriota; class Terriglobia; order UBA7540; family UBA7540; genus JAIQGB01. Next base: position 9,924 of record JAIQGB010000012.1, read on the forward strand.
ACAATAGATCTCGCCGTGTCATTTGGCACGTCTTCATGGTATTCCCTCCTTTGCTCGACGCCGAGCATCGACGACTCGGAGTGATCCGCACCTAACAAACTTGAATTACTCCCAAGAGGGTCCCCGCTGATTGCCGTGTCTCTGATTCTGATTAGTTTGGGTAGGGCTCTCGTATTCATGGACGTGGCTCGACTTGTACGTTCCTCGCAGAGGCAGATGAGTGGTGCTCCCCATCTTGAGCACAAGCGCGCCATGGCGCAGCAGGCGATCAGTGTGTGTGACTCCGCGCCTCTTCGCACGGTGACGAATGCCTGCCGGGCCCTGGCGCACCCCCAGATTCGACTGCGAATTGCACTACATCCTTCCAACGTTGGCATCCACCAAGTTCCAAATCCGATCCGGGGCACGCACCGTGGCGGTCCTTTCAGCTTCGGGCCGTAGATCGCGAGCAGGCTTTGGGAGGTCATCCTGTCGAGTGTCTCCAACAGCTCCCAAGAAAAATGAGGGCGGTGCGCCTCCACTCCCCGGCAAACACCGCCCTCTGCGTTACTCGACCCAACGCTTGGCCTTCCAATCCCGGCAGTCCGCCTCTTTGTCCTGCGAAACCTCCCTTTACCAGAGGTACTTGAGACCGAATTGGATCAAACGAGGACTGCCCGCGCAAGTCAACCGCCCGAACTCGCCCGACTGCAGGTCATTGACTGGGCAACCCAGGTTCACGTTGTTGAAGATGTTAAAGAACTCGGAGCGGAACTGGAACCGGCCGTATTTCTCCGAGATGGGAAAATCCCTCAAGAGCGAGAAGTTAAGAGTCCAACTGTTGGGTTGGGCGATTACATCGCGCCCTAGCGATCCTGGCTGCCCGATGGGATTCGCCACGAAGGCAGCTGTGTTGAACCAATGCTCGATCATCTTCGCGCGACTACTCCGATCCACGGCCAGCGGATCACCGACTTGGTTCGGACGGTCAGTCCAGTCGCCGTCGAGATTCCTGTCCTGATTCGTCCAAATGTTGCCCCACCCTCCGGTCGAGGCGCTGAAGATTCCTGCCAGCCCCCAACCGCCCACGATGTTTCGCATGGCCCAATTGCCGGTCGGAGACTCCGGCAGATCGTAGATGAAAGAGAGAGAGTAAACGTGGCGTCGATCGAACTCCGAATTGCCTCGCTCCCCAGACCCGTAGTTGAAGGGGTTCGCGTTGGGAATTCCGCCGCCGTAGGTCGTCGTGGAGGAGTTATCGATGCTGTGCGAATACGTGTACGAGGAAAGGAACGACAGCCCTTGGCTCATGCGCTTCTGAACGGTGAACTGCAGTGAGTTGAAGCTACTCCTGGCCACGGAGGCTCCTAGCATGACGGTGCTGAGCGTGCCAGGCGAGTCGATGCGACGGCTTTCAACATTGTCCGGGGTCGATAGGGGGTTCCCCTGGGCATCTGTCCCCGGTATGTATCTTGCGGGGTTCGCCTGATACACCTGCAGCAAGTGGCGCCCAACGCTTCCAACATAGGACAAGTTGAATAGCCAGTTGGCTCCGAAAGCCCGCTCGACGCTCAAGTTCCACTGCGTGATCCGCGGATCCACGTAGTCGAGGTTGGTGCCTTGGATCGTCGCGGGGAGTACAAAATTGACGTTCTCAGGGTTAAAGGTAAACGGCCACGGATCACCGCCCGGAAAGTCCCTGTAGGGGTCGGCAAACCCTCCGGCAGGGGAATACACGCGCGTGATCAGCAGGTAGGGCTGGTTGGCGTGGGTCTGCCCGATCACGTCCATGAAGGGGATGTCTGCAAACATCCCAATCGCACCTCGAACTGCCCACTGCCCCGTGCCCCCAGGACTCCATGCAAACCCGAGTCGGGGCTCCAGGTTCCACTTCGGCGTGGGGTAGAGCCCGGCAGGAATGCCCGGGTCACCGGGAAACACCAACCCCCGCGGGGCAGTTGGAAACAGCGTCGATTGCATTCCGGATTTGTAGGTCGCCTGCTGGTTTGGAAACGGCGAAGTGGCTGTGTTGTCCACCACCGGCCCGTTCAGTTCGTAGCGGAAGCCCAGGTTCAGGGTGAGGCGAGGTGAAACCTTCCAGTCGTCCTGAACGAAGGAGTAGTACTTCTTGCTCTGGGAGTCCACGAAGTATCCGGCATTGTGCTGAACGTAGCTGGTCAGCCCGAGCAAGAAGTCTGCCATGCCGTTGCCCGTAAAGCTTCCGTCGAAGTCGAAACTACCATTTGTGTAGGCAAAGGAACGGTTGTGGTAGTCATCCACGAGCACTTCCATGCCGAACTTGAACGTATGCTTGCCCCGTACCCACGTCAACGTGTCGCCGTACTGGTGGCTCAGACCGCTTTCCACTTCGGCATTAGCCCAACCGCCCACGTCGCCGCCGATCGAGAGGCTCGGCGAGTAGGGACGCAAGTCCGGCATGTTGATCCCCATACTCGAGTTGGTTACCTTCAGGGCCAACGAGTCTTTGGTGAATCCATTGTCAAAGAAGCCGTGGTTGACCCCGAAGTGGGCTTGGTTGAGCAAGGTGGGACTGATGGCATAGGTATGCGTGAGGCTGCCATCCTGCTCGGGGACTATTAGGTCGAAAGTGCTGTACTTGGGAATGCTGAAATTGAAAGGATAGACGACCGAAGACTTATCCCGGAACCATCGCCCACTGAGAGTTTGTTTCGCTGAAATTTGCCAATCTACCTTGAACAGGAGCTGATCAACTCTCTTCGGAGCGCCCTCCAGATAAGTGATGGTTCTCCCATCCGGATTGTTGGGAAGAGGTACATACTGGTTGTACCAGTTGGTGGAGATGGAGCTCAGCCGTTCTTCGGGGATAATGTTGTCGGGGAACGGCTCCCCGGTCTGGGGATCGATGATCGTGACACCCGACTCTGAGAAGTTCCCCGCTCGCTCGAGTGCGGTAGATACCGGAGCGTTGGCCAGCAGACTCTCCTGCTTAATTCGAAAACCCTGGTAGGACCCGAAAATGAACACCTTGTTCTTCTTGATTGGGCCTCCGGCCGTGACACCGAATTGGTTCTGGCGCAGCAGGGGGACCTCGCTGGAGAAGAAATTGCGGGCATTCAAAGCGTCATTACGCAAGAATTCCCACACGCTGCCGTGAAATTCATTGGTGCCCGATTTCGTGACAGCGTTGAAGACCGACCCTGCGTTGCGGCCAAACTCCGCACTGTAGTTGTGGGTAAGCAGCTTGAATTCCTGCAGTGCATCGGGATTGGGGTAATTCAGTCCCGTGTTGGCATAAACGCTGCTGTAATTGTTGGCATCAAAGAGAAAGTTGTTCTGGTTGATTCGACTCCCATTCACGCTAGCCCAGGAGCCACCCCGGTACCCTTCCAGAATCGCCGGGGCATTCACCTGCGTGGCACCGGCGACCAGACTGACTAACGCAATAGGATTGCGACCATCCAGGGGCAGGTCGGCCAAGCTACGTTGCTCAACCACCTGGCCCTGGCTGCTGGTCTCGGTGTCTAGCATGGCCGCCTGTCCCACAACCTCAATGGCTTGGGCGACCCCACCCAGTTGCAGCGTGAGGTCAATTCGCGCCGTCTGGTTGACCTGCAAGGTGATCCCAGACTGCTTGTAGCTCTGAAACCCGGCCTTGTTCACCGTCAGATCATACGTCCCGATAGGGAGCCCTGGAAATGTGTAGGCACCTTCGGCGGAAGTCGCTGTCGTCCGAGTAAAGGCGGTTTCCATGTTCACAATCGTTACCGCCGCGCCCGGGACGAATGCGCCGCTAGGGTCACTGACGTAACCAGTGACCGTCGCAGTGATCGCTACCTGAGCCTGCATCTGTGTGGGCACCCACGCGAGCGTGGCAAGCAGGCATATTAGTGGCCATATCGGCCTGCGAACGTCCATCACGGTATCCTCCTTCCCTTAACCCGACGCATCGAAAAGACAGGGGTCACGCGCCTAATCCCCTGCTACTAGGAAGAGCAGCGTCTTGGTACGACATCCGAAACGTAAAGTCAAGCTTTTTTGGCTCAATAGTGATAATTGGATGGCAATACTGATACGATTTCTTGGCATGGTGCTCCAATGATGCAACGTTCTACAGACATGGCGGAAGAAGCGGACGAGATGGCGCTTGACGCAGCGCCGGGGAGAATCTAAGCTTGCTCCGTAGACATTGCGGCAGATCCTCGGCCTTCTTGGTGAGAGAAGAGCCGCATTTTCAGAGGGCGGAGTGAACCCACGAGTGGCCGCTTACCAGCAACCCGAAACCGATAAGGGTATGCAGATTCATACAGAACGTAAGCGCGGAGCCCGAATCTGCATCGTGACTACAGCGCTCGGGGTCGCCATTTTGTCGCATTGCACAATTGCCATTGCTATTTTACAACGGTCACCAAGCCTTGCAGCTCCTCCCTCTGACCATGGAACTGCTTCCCAGAAGGAAATAGGGGAGATCCTCCAAAGACTCAAACAAGCAGCTAAAGCCAGTCCGCGCGACCCCGAGTTGCGGGCGAAGTTGGGTACAGCACTATCCCAGATCGGCGATTTCGAGGCCGCCAGCCGGGAACTCCGTGCCGCAGTCGAATTAGACCCCAACCAGCCCTTGATCCACAATGCTCTCGGCATCGCATTGGCGAAGTTAAACAGAGAGGAAGAAGCCTTGGAGGAGTTCCGCACGGCGCTTGATCAGGACCCTAAGCTCGCCCAAGCCCACTTCAACATGGGGCTTATCCATTGGCGAAAGGGCGACCTGAAGGGCGCCATCAGGGAGAACCGGGCAGCCCTGGAACTGGAGCCGAACAACGCGGAAGCCCTGAACAACCTCGGAATGGCGCTTGCGCAGGGCTCCCAGGACGGCGAGGCCATCGCGGCTTTCCGGGAAGCGATCCGGCTTAGGCCCGATTTCGCATCCCCCCACAAGAGCCTTGGCCACATGCTTCGACAGAAAGGGCAGATGGATGAAGCCATCCGAGAGTATGAGGCGGCCATCCGCCTCAATCCCAACTATGCCGAAGCCTATTCGGAACTCGGAGCAGCGTTAATGGCGAAGGGCGATTTGGACGGCGCTGTCGAAGCCCTGCGCAAAGCGGTGCGGCTTGGAGCCGACTACTCTTCCACCCACTTCAATCTGATGCGGGCCCTCCGGCAGAAGGGCGACAAGGCGGGCGCGGACAAGGCCTACCAAGACTACCTGCGGGCGAAGAAATTGGAACGGGCGCCGGTCGACGCGGGAATCGGCATCAATACGGGAGTGGCCCTGGGATCTCGGGGCAAGCTTTTAGAAGCCAGCGAACAATTCAGGAAGGCCATCGAAATCAATCCTGCCAATCCCGAGGCCCATAACGACTTGGGGGCTGCCCTGGCCCAACAGGGAGAGTTCGGGGAAGCAATCCGAGAATTCCGGACCGCCATTCGTCTCAAGCCCGACTATCCGGAAGCCCACTACAATCTTGCCCAGGCCCTCCTCGCATCGGGAGATTTGGGCGAAGAAGTCGTCAAAGAGTTTGAGGAAGCCCTGAAATTGCGCCCTGCCTACCTTGAAGCGCGCACCGGACTGGGGTTAGTCCTTGCCCAGCGTGGCGATCTGCCGGGTGCGATCTCGGCATTCCGATCAGCACTGAAGCTGGATCCGAGTTCAGTCGAGGTCCGCAAGAACTTGGGCTTGGCTCTGGCTCAATCCGGAAATGTCCCGGAAGCTGTGCAGCATTACGAAGAATTGGTGCGATTGGCACCAGACAGTCCCGAAGCTCACTATGAATTGGGCGCGTTGTTGCTCCGGATGGTCCGCGGTGGGCAGAACACGGGTGATATTCAACTGATCCGGCGCGCCGCTCAGGAACTACAAACTGCCGTTCGACTGAAGGAGGACTACGCCGAGGCGTATTACAGCTTGGGTGTCGCAGAACGTTTTGGCGGCCACACCCAGGAGGCTCTCGCGGCCTTTCGGAAAGCCACGGAACTGAAACCGGACTACGCTGATGCTTTCACAGGTATGGGAACCACACTGCTGCTGGACGGCGAGATCGAGCAGGCGGTTGCCGCTTTCCGCACGGCCCTGGAGCTGAAACCCAACTCGGCTGACGCCAATTACAACCTGGGTCGAGCCCTCGCAAGCCTGGGAGATTCCGAAGGCGCCATCGAGGCTTTTCGAAAGGCCCTGCAAATCAACCCCGATTCACCCGAGATTTATTACGGTCTCAGCATGGCCTTGCGGAAACTCAAGCGTACAGCCGAGGCGGAAGAGGTGCTCAGGGAATTCCAGGCTCGCAAAGGCCAACAGAGCGCGAGGCGCCGGGCAGAGGAGGCGAACAAACGCGGACGGCGTATGGCAGAAGAAGGCGACATTTCGGGAGCGATCAGCAGGTTTCGGGAGGCGATTGACATCGATCCGTCCTTCCCGGATTCTTACAGCAACCTCGGCACCGCGTTGCTGATCCAAGGAAGGATCGATGATGCCACGCCGGCGTTCGAGAGGGCGCTGGATTTGGATCCCAACCTCGCCTCGGCCCACGCCAGCCTGGGAACGGCGTTCCTGCAAAGCAAGGACTACGATCGGAGCATCCGGCACCTGCAGGCCGCTCTGAACCTCGATCCCAAGGATATAGTAGCCCGCCACAACCTTGCGCTCGCGCTGAGCGGTAAAGGAGATATTGAGGGCGCAATCCGGGAATTTGAGCAAGTTCTTGCAATTCAACCCGATTCGCCGGAGATTCCGAACTATCTGGGCGCGGCGCTTCTCCGCCAGGGAAGGCCTGAAGAGGCCGTCATGTATCTCCGAAAGGCGGTGGCGCTACAGCCCGAGTCTGCCGAGGCTCACTTCAACCTGGGAATCGCCTTGTGCAAAGGGAGTGGAGGGCTGACAGAGGGGATCACGGAACTTCGCACTGCCCTCCGCCTAAAGCCGGACAACCCTGAAGGGCACTACCGACTGGGACAAGCCCTACTTCTCGCAGGAGACTTGATCGGTGCGACGACCGCATTGGAGACAGCAGTAAGGCAGCGCCCGGATTGGGCAGAAGCTTACAACGACCTTGGAGCGGCCTTGGCCCAGCAGGGCCGCTTCGACGCGGCAATCCCGCGTTTTCAGAGTGCGATTCGACTCAAACCCGATTACGCGCAGGCGCACTTCAACTTGGGTCTTGCACTCGCGAAGGCCGGCCAGACGGAGCAGGCAATTGCCGCGTTCCTGAAGGCAAAGGAGATCGACGCTCGATTTGTCCCACCGATTGTGGCGGCCGAGCCCGGGCAAGAATGAAAGGTCCCGTACCGCCCACCCCGTGCGGCACGAGTCCGCGCGGCCTGCCTGAATTGAGAGTGACATTCAGCTCGGAAATACCGAGGGATTGACGAGGTGGAGAGGTCGTTCGCCTTTGAGAACGCGAACGACCGCCTCGACTGCGGCTTCTCGGACTCTTTGCAGTGCCTTCTTGGTGTGAGCCGCGGAATGCGGGGTGAGCACCACTCGGTCCATGCCCAGAAGCGGATTATCCCGGGGGGGAGGCTCCATCTCGAGAACCTCTAATCCCGCCCGCGCCAGCCGCTGCTCGCGTAACGCGGCGACCAGTGCCTGTTCATCAACAAGGCCCCCGCGAGCGCAATTTATTAAGATAGCGGATGGCTTGACCAACCGAAGCGCCTCGGCGTTGATAAGATGATGTGTCTCCGGGGTTAGAGGGGCATGCAAAGAGAGGATATCCGATCCCGAGAGCACTTCCTGGAAACTGGCCGCTGAGGCTTCCCCTTGTTCGATCGCGGAGGGCGTCAGATAAGGGTCGTGCGCGATCACTTTCATTCCGAAGGCGCGCCCGCGACGCGCCACAGCGCGCGCTATTCTTCCGAAGCCGACGAGCCCCAGGATCTGGCCTTCGATCTGGACAGTTTCAGGCAACTCCCCCTCGCGCCACTCCCCCGTACGCACGCGACGGTCAAGCTGTGGAAGTTGAGACGCGCAGGCCAGCAAAAGCGTAAATGCCCGGTTCGCGACCTCTTCAGTGCAAAAATCCGGAACGTTCGCCACAGGGATCCCTCGCGCCGTTGCGGCTTCAACATCGATGTTATCGACACCGATGCCAAATCGAGAGATAACGCGACAACGACGAAGTGAGGTGATGACGTGAGCCGTAATCCGGAAATCAGCGTTGAGGATTGCATCGGCGTCGGCCGCCGCCTCCGGAAAATCACCGTAGGTGCCCGCGAAGCGAACTACCTGGGCGCCCAGATCCGCCAGCCGGGCTTGCATCGAGGAGTCCAGGGGATGGAGATCGGGATCGGTATGGACCACTAGAAACCTGCTCGGCGATGGAACAGCGGGGCTTACTGGCGACATTTGCTACCATCCTCCTTGTGGGTTTGAGGGAGCGGCTGAAAAGAGCCGAACGCGACTCATGCCACGTCCCGGCCGGTGATGCCCATTACGGTGGAAAAGGAACTATCCACTCCCTCGATGAACAACGGCAAGGCAATCACCCGCCTCAACTGCGACAGATCGAAATCGAGGTTCATGTCCTCGATGATGAGGAAGCGTCGGCCGTCGCCCCGAAAGAGAATCCGGTGCGCTTCCAGCCCCTCCTCGAGATGCTGCATGGAAGCAAGCGAGATGGTATCGAGTCCGATGGCTCGGAGCCGGGAGAAATGGTCGGCCAAGTAATGTGCCCCGTGAATGGACATCCCGGGGGACTGAAGCGTATACCGCTCCGGCGACTCGCGCCTCACACGTGCGTATCCGGTTCGCACCAGCAAGAGATCAGCCTGACCGAGCCTCTCGGCGTGAGGCTCAAAATGGACGCGCTCCAGCAATCCCCCGTCACCGATCGCAACGTCGATGCACAGAGGGCGCTCGAATACGAACTCCTCGAGGCGGAAATCACAGATGCGAAGTCCGGACGCCACGAAGTGCCAAGGGGCGTCAATGTGCGTACCGCTGTGGTTGCTCAGCTGGAGGACAAATAGGTTGGAGACATCCCCGCGCTCAATGCTGTAATGATGCTGCAGTTGCATGGTGGGAACGCCAGGGGGCAAGGGCGCGTCCACGCTCAAACGATGGGAGAGTTCGACGTACATCATGCCTCTCTTTCTCACCCCAAACGGGGGAACAGAGAAATGGGGCGTGTTCGCTCCATGGAATTCGCATCAGACCGGGCCGGGTGAATTCCCCTATTGGCAGCAGTAGCCGCCATCGACAAGGAAAGAAGCTCCTGTAACCCACGAGGACTCATCCGCGGCCAGGTAAACCACCGCCCAGGCTACATCCTCCGGCTCGCCCAGCCTGCCGAGGGGATGCAGGCGCAGAACCTCTTCCAACTCTTTGCTGCCTTCTGCTTTCCAGCGGGCCAACTCTTCCTCGTTCATCTCCGTCTTGACCCAACCCGGATTGACGTTATTGACGCGGATGTTGTGCTTGGCGAAATCGACCGCCATGCACTTGCTGAGGACATCGATCCCCCCTTTCGTCACGTTGTACACACCCTGCAGGGGCTGTCCGATAAAGGCGGAGATGGAGCTGCAGTTGATGATGGAACCGCCGCCACCACGAATCATCTCCGGGATGGCGTACTTGCAGCACAGCCACAAGCCTTTCACGTCCGTCGCCATGGTGCGCTCGTATTCCTCCTCGGAGACCTCGACGACGGTGGAGCGGCTGGCGCGAACGCCGGCGTTGTTGAAGAGGACGTTGAGCTTACCGAACCGCTCCACAGTCTTGCTGACGAGGTTCTGAACCTGATCAGCGTACCGCACGTCGGTTTGGACCACGAGGGCCTCTCCGCCCTCCGAGATGATGCGATCTGCTACCGCCTGAATCTTGGCTACACGCCGACCTGCCAGTGCGACCTTCGCGCCTTCCCGGGCAAAAATGATTGCTGTCGTCTCGCCGATTCCGCTTCCCCCTCCAGTAATGATGGCAACCTTTCCCTCCAGTCGATGGGCCATATCCTTTAGCCTCCGGCATGAAGTGAAGAAAATCCGCAACTTCTTTCTGAAAAGGTTGGGACTCTTCTTGAGAGCACTACGGGGCCTGGGGCCCTGCGGCAAGGGCTGCGGCGCCCGCAACTTGGGCCTCGCGGAGCCCGCGGCGGCAAGCCCCACCTAGGTAGACAGTATCCACGCCGATGTGGAAGAACTGAAACCCCTGTCTCACCCGCTGGGCCAGGTCATCCGGACCCGATACCGGGATACCGATGGGGACTTTTGCGCGTTTGGCCGCTTGTGCCACTCGGTCGATTGCTTTCCCCACGTCAGGATGTCCCGGCTGGGTTCGATAACCCATCGACCCGGCCAAGTCAGCGGGACCCAGAAAAACAAGATCGATTCCGGGCGTCGAGACTATCTCCTCGATGTGCTCCACCCCGTCACGATGCTCGACCTGAACGACGACGAGCATCAGGTCGTTGGCGACCTTCAGATACTCCTCGCGACGGTCGAGTTCGTAACCTTGCGCCCGACCGAGGCCAATGCCCCGCGTTCCCTCGGGTGGGTACAAAGCCGCGGATACTGTCGCCTGCGCATCCTCGCGACTGCTCACCATCGGAACGATGATCCCCATGGGACCTGTGTCCAAGATCTTGTTGGCGAACATGCGCTGGCTTCCTGCCAGCCTTACGATCGGAACCACATCGGTGGCCGCTATCGCTTGCAGGATGGCCTGAACGGATTCGATGTTGATGGCCCCGTGCTCAGTGTCGATGACAAGGAAATCCAGGCCCGAAAGGGCCATCACTTCGGCCACTCCGGGACATGGCAGCGTTATCCACCCGCCGTAGGTGAGTTGGCCGGCTTGGAGTTTTTGCTTTACGAAATTAGGTTTCATTATTGCCCCCGTCTCTCCATGTAGGGTTTCTCATAATCCTCACTTACCACTGGGGACTTCTATATCAGTCAATCTCAGGGAACTTACCTGCTCACTGTAGGGGACCTCGCGTGCCTTTCACCTCGGACGTCGGGAATGAAACCGATCTGGCTTCGCTCTGATAGGCATGCGTGTGGTGATCGCCACGCGGACCTTGGCTTACTAGCTGGATCAAACGGATTCTCTCGGGCGCATGATACTCTGCATCAGGCGGCTAACTGAGACAAAGGTCACCGGGCTCTTCCGTTCGCTTTGTCGTGGCCCTCACACTTCCAAAGACCCCCGAGCGAGCACAGCCTCTGCCGCTCGGTGTCCCCCTTCAGGCCGGGCGGGGGGCTTCCTGATGCGCTGCTGAAGCTGGCTGGGCGACCATGCCTTCTGGAGTGGTGGGGACGTAGCCGAGTCGCCTGGAAATCTTAGCGGCCGCGTCCTTAACGAGTTGACCCACGAATGAGATCCGCTCGGTTGTCATATGCTGAACTGGGCCGGAAATGCCGACCGAGGCGGTGACCGCCCCGCGGTGATCGAACACCGGCGAGGCTAGGCACCGCACGCCAAGGTGCGTTTCCTCATCATCCATGGCCCATCCCCGCTTGCGAACACCTGCCAAGTGCTCGTGCAGCTCTTCCGTACTAATGATCGTGCGATCGGTGAAGCGCACAAGCCCTTTGATTGCCACAGCCCTGTTGACGTCCTCGACGGCACGGAACGCCAGCAGGGCTTTGCCGACCGCCGAAGAATGAAGGGGTGCCCTCCCCCCCACCTGCGTGTTCACGTTAAAAGGGCCTGAACACTGCTCGGAGTCAACGTACATGACTTCACCGTCTGCCAGCACGGCCAAATGAACTGCCTCCTTGGTGCGAATCATGAGTTCTTCCAAGAAGGGTTTGGCGACTGGGACGAGTTTGATGGACCGCAGCTTGAGAGCGGCGACCTCCAACACCTTGAGGCCCAGAGTGTACTTTCGCGTGTCGGCTTCTTGTTCCACAAAATCGCGAGCCCGTAGTGTGGAGATGATTCGATAGGCCGTGCTTTTGTCAATGCCTAACTTGCGACTGATGTCACTGACTCTCATGGGGACCCCACGCTCCCCCAGAATCGTCAGGATCCGCAAGGCCCGGTCAAGCGAGTTGATGGTGTAACTTCGTCTGGGACTCAATGCCACATCCTTCCTCCGTTTCTACGTTCGTGCGACGATTCCGCCTTGCGCTCGTGCTACTTGCCTCCACGCTCAACGATGCGTGGGTTAGTCCGTGGTTCGTGCGAACTCCTCAAGTTGATCCAGGGTCGGCCCCAGAGAACGTCGGCAAACCCGATCCACGCTCCCGCGATCACCGCGGAGATGGAACGTCCGGTTGCGGTATGTAAATGACTGGTTTGGCTGCAGGAACAGTGCTGGGGACATGGTTTCCAGTTCAAAGGAAACACCTTCTGAGCCTCCGGGGCGTTCGGGCCCATCGATATAGGCACTCAACGCATCGCCATCAAAGGCATTTTCGTACGGTCGCCAATAGCCCGTTGCGTACTCTAGCTCAGGATAGAAATCATGGTCAACGATTATCAAATGTGCGTCGTCCGGATCGTAGCTGCCCAGCCTTCCCGTGGCTCGACCTCGCTTGATCCCGACTTTCCCGCGAACCCGGCCATCCGCCTTGAGCACTACGAAATCGCCGTAGTCGACGCGCCGGGCGGAAGGGAAGACTCCACCGATACAAAAATCTTTGAAGTACTCATCAACCGTCGCCGGCGAAGACTCGGAATCCGCGACCGGACATACGGGCACGACTATGGAGAGATGCGGGTGTTCGAGGAACTGTCCCAGGCACCATACTGCCACCGCCCCACTGGTCCGTTCCCACGGCCCCCCCATGTTAATGACAGTGTTCTCCGTTTGGAAGCCGACCATTTCCATTCGACCTCGAACTCCCATTGCGTAAGGACAGGATTCGATCACGCTGATTCGCCGTTCGACGTGCATGTCGAACCTGGTCCCGACCGCGTTCTCCAGCGTCAAATCTGCCTCCAAAAGAACTGACGACGGACTCTCTTCGGCGACCTTATACTGCGCCGTGCTCATGCCAGGCTGCACGCAATAGTTTTCAAACTGTGATTCCTTCCGGCCGAACATTAGCCCGAAAGGACCACCTTCCGGGGCAAACCAGATTCTCTCCTCGCCCCCAAAATTGTTGAAGACGGGAGCGGTCTTCCCGCGGTGGATCGCCGCCTCATTGATCCAGCCGTTTGCGGTCCCCGAGGCGCGATTGAACGTCGAGCATAGGACTCGCCCCACGAGATCGGGCGCGACCAGAACCGCTCCGGAAGCTCGGCGAGCCGGCAGCACAAATGCACCGTTCTCCGTGTCCTTGAGGAGTTCCAGTGCCGCGCTGAACAACATCGAATACCAGCAGCCGGTCGCTCACCAGATCTCCTTCAGCGCGGCCAGCAGGCGCCGCGTCTGCTCGCGGGTGCCTATGGTCATGCGAACGTGGCCGGGGAC
>JAIQGB010000345.1 GCA_020072905.1 Terriglobia bacterium
AGGCCACCGTGGGATAGTGCTGGCGCACGTCGGCGTGGTCGGCAAAGTCCTGCATGCGCATCAGCGCCCCGGCGCGCAAGCCGGTGCGCGCATTGGTGATGCCGTTGCCTTGGTCCCTGGCGGCTCCGCCCAGGTATGTGGAGTAAATCAAGTCAGCGCCAGCAATCTGCGACGTGTCGACCTTGGTCACAAAGGCGTCGCAGTTCGCCCCCACGTTGATCCCATTGACGGGATCTTGAGGCAGCGGGTTATTAATGGGGAAGTCAGAAGAACAGGTGAAACCCGTTGCGTACGCGAAATTATTATTATCGGCGGCGATGCCAAGGCCCTCGTCCTCGTCCGAGCCGCCAAGGTAGGTGATATAACGGATGGCCTCCCCTGTGGGGCTAATCTTAGCTATATACGCATCCTTGACCCCGCCCCCGAAGAGTACCTGCAACCCGTTCAATACCCCACCGCTGGCGGGGAAGTTCGCGGAGGCGGTGGTAGCACCGGTCACGAAAGCGTTCCCGTTCACGTCAACCGCGATGCCAAAGCCCAGAGTGTGGCCGCGGCCACCGAGAAACCCTGAATACACAATGGCGGAACCTGCGGGGTTCAGTTTTGTGACAAAGGCGTCGTAGGTCACCAGACCGCCGAAGAGTGAGGAATTGCAGTGCCCGTCAACACCGCAGTTCGGATCGAAAACGCCCTCGCTGTGCGGGAAATCCTCTGAGATGGTACTCCCTGTTATGTAAGCATTACCGAAGCTGTCGACGGCAATGCCGTTGGCACGGTCTTGTTGCGAGCCTCCCAGGTAGGTAGAGTAAAGAAGCGCCGAACCATCAGGGCTGATTTTGGCAACAAAGGCGTCATCGGGGATATCGAAAGGCCCGCCCGTTTCGGGCTGCAGCGCGTGCACCGTGGGGAAATCAAGCGAGTCGGTTTCGCCCGCGATGAATGCTGACCCGTCGCTGCTCACAGCGATTGCGTTCGCCATATCCAGCCCAGTTCCGGGGGTGCCCGGCTGATTGCCGCCCAGGTATGTTGAGTAGCTCAACACCGGGTCGATGACGAGCGGCAGGGCCTTGTTGTATGGCCCGAGCGCGAAGGCGATTTCAAATTTTGGATTTTCGGTTTGGGATTTTGGGTTGACCGGACGCAGGACATACCGCGCATCCACGGATTGTCTGTTGTTCTCAACTTTTGACTGTAGACTGGCGACTGCCAACTGCTCTTGGTAGACGACCGGCTTGTGGAAGCGGACCTCGCCGCCGTCGAGTTGCACGACCAGGTCGCCATCGGCGTCGATGCGAAGTGAACCGGGATTCGGGGTTCCGGACTCGGGGTTGGGCGCGGGCTGTCTATTTTCGAGTTTCGAATTTCCAGTTTCCAGTCCCAGACTTCCAGTTTCGATGGCGAAGCGGATGCCGCTCGGGTCGGCGCCCGGCGCGACCACGAAGTCATATTCGAGCTGCCGCTGGTCACCGTAATAGACCAAGTCAATGCCCGGGTAGACGTTGCGCGCCGCAACCTTGCGGTAGTTCGGGATGTTAGTGTGCCACCGCTTCGGGTCATTGCCGAGGAAGTAATTGCTCTTGCCCGGCAGCTCTTCGACGCCACTCAATGTCGCCGTTGCGTTCGCCCCCACCAGTCTCATGCGGAGAACTTCCGGGGTTCGGGATTCGGCACTCGAGCTTCGGCCTGCCGACTGCAGACTGCCGACGGCTGGCTGCTTCCTGAGCGACAGAACCGTTTCATGCTGCTTGAGAAACAAGCGGTAGCCGCTGCCGCGGGACAGAAACCTGACCGCAGAGTTCGTCTGACCCTGGTTGGGCTCGAAGCTGAGCGGCAATCGGCCGAAGGCCTCGGCCACCCTGGCGCGACGGGCCGGGTCGGGCTGGCTTGCGGAAGCCGTTTTCCGACTTTCCTCCGCCCGGGCGGCCTGGGGAGGCGAAGGCGCTTTGGGGACGCTCGCCGACGCAGTTTCAGGGCTCGGCGCCGCCCACACCGGGGAGGGGAAACCCGTATTGGCAAAATAACTTACGAGGAGACCGGTGGAGCATACCAGAATTCCGAAAGAGGCCCGGCTTGGCACCCGAAGGCGCGACCGCAACGAGAACACCCACTGCTTTCTCATAGGTTATTTTCCACTTTCCCTTCTCAACTTGCGACTTGTCGGGGGATTATAACAATGAGCGCAGGGAATTCAAGTATAAAATGCGCGGGAGTAAGCTAACTGGTAATATCCTCGATAGGGAATTCGAGGGTCCTGCGCCCCTCCCGACCGCTGCGCGAGGCTTAGAGGAGCACGTCCTCTTTTGTCTCGCGGGCCCAAAAGAGGGCAATAAGTCCCAGGAGATAGATCACGGCAATGGAGCTTGCGGCGCGAGCGAACGTCCCGAGGGAGGCCACCAAGACGCCGGTCAGCAACGGTCCGCCGGCGGCAAGCACGCGGCCCGCGTTGAAGCAAAACCCGGCGCCCGTGGCGCGGATTCGAGTGGGGAAGAGCTCCGGCAGGTAAATGGGAAAGCCGCTGAAGATGCCGTTCGTAAAGAACCCGAGGGCGGGGAACAACAGCACCGCCGTCGAGTAGGACGTGGGGAACAGAAATGTTGCGGGCACGGCCACCGCCGAACCCACCAGCATCACCAAAAAGGCGCCGCGCCGCCCCAGCCATTCCGCCAGGGGGGCGAAGGCCAGGTAGCCGACGATGGCTCCGGCGTTCAGGCTCATGATGGCCAGGCTCACCAGCCGGACCCTGGCAGCCTCGTCGAGGCCGCGCGGGCCAAGCAATTCCCGGATGAGCGTCGGTGCCCAGTTCGTGGCTCCCCAGAGGCCGAAGACAGCGGTGAACGCCAGCGCGGTCCCCACCAGCGTGTCGCGGCGCCTCTCGGGCGTGAACAGTTCGGCCAGGCCCGGGCGACGCGCGCCGGCGCTCGCCCGCGCCGCCACCCAACGCTCAGGTTCGTGCACCTTCAGTCGCACCAGCAGGGCGACCACCGCCGGCACAATTCCCACGAAGAACATCACGCGCCAGCTTTGCGAGGAAAGCGAAAAGTAGATCGCCGCGGCAAGAAAGTAGCCCGCGCCCCAGGCTGATTGCAGTAGCCCAGCGCCTTTGACGCGCAGCGATTCCGGCCAGACTTCCGCCACGAGCGTCGCCCCGGCCGCCCACTCCCCGCCGATTCCCAGCGCCGTCAGGAAGCGGTAGAGGGCGAGTTCCCACCAGGTGTGGGAGAACCCGGCCAGAGCGGTGAAAACCGCGTAGATGAGAATGGTGATCACCAGAGTCCGCGCCCGCCCCAAGCGGTCCGCCACGACGCCGAACGTGATTCCGCCCAGCGCCCAGCCCACCACAAAGACGGAAAAGATCGCGCCGCCGTACCGGCCGATATTTTCGGGTGTGGCGTGAGGGCCCAGGAGCTCGCGCAAAGCGGGAGTCATCACCAGCGAGTAGATTAATGCATCCATTGAGTCGAAGACCCAACCTAGCCAAGCCACAAACAAGACGAGCCATTGGTAGCCGGAAAGCTGGCGCCAGGGTGACGTCGCTCGTGAAGCGGAGGTGGGGAGAGGTGGAGTCATCAGGGCTGGTTCCGCGGAGTCAGCTCTTGCCACAGCCGGGCGAGCGCGGGAACGCGTGGGGCCATGAAACGCATGCCGAACGTTTGGAGGAAAATTTGGCCGGGCATCCCGGCCACGCCCATCAGAATGAGGAGGAAGGCCATCAAGAGAAGCAAGGCGGCCCCCGCCAGGAGGGTAGTGACAGGAGTCCAGACCCAGGCCAGGCCAACGAGTTGGAGTGCCATGACGACCACGACGGCGACGATAATGGCGCCGGAGAAGAGCGTGACCAAAGCGGGGAAGAGGAAGAACAGCACGGCGATTCCCACTCCCACCGAAACCACAAAACGCAGGAGAATGTAAAGTGTGAAGGCGCCGGCTTCCGCGCGAAACTGTCCCAGCAGTCGGCGCCACGCCGCGAGCATCGCTTCGCGCTCGGCGTAGATAATGGGCACAACCAAATCATCCGTCAAGGTAATCGCCAGCGCGGCGAGCAGTCCCACGAGTGCTTCGCCGAGCAGCAGCAGGACGAGGAGGAGCGAGGTGGGGAGGGACTCGCGGTCGGCCGTGCGGAGATAAGGCATCACCACCAAAGCTCCCGCCGCCAGGATAACCCCCATCAGAATCAGCGCCCCAACCAGCCAGCGGAAATATGAGTTGGCCAGCGGGCGCAGTTCCCTGATCGCCTCGCGGAGATGCGCTTCTCGGCGCAGGATGCTGTCGACCAGCGCGAAGCGAAAGAGCGCGCGCAAATAAACGAGAGTCACGCCCAGCGAGACCGCCAGCGCCGCGGCGAGGAGCAACATTGTCGGATGGCGCGCCAGGAAGACGCGCAGATACGCGAGGGCGTTGGGGGCACCCACTTCACTCGGCAGAGCGCTGAGCGCTGCATGAAACGCGGCCGAGGTTGCGCCTCCGCCGAGGAAAAGGCAAAGAATGCTGAGCTTCAACCACAGACGCGTATCAATCGGATCGAGAAGCAGGTGGTAGGTGTCCGTGAAGGCGGTCACCAGGGCTCCAACGGGCGAGTCGGCTGCCGGCGGCCGCCTCGGCGGCCGCGGTGCGACATGGACGGGTTGGGTGACGCTGCTCAAAGATGCCCGCCTCAATACGGGTTGGTCAGAGGATGCCCTTCTCCACGGGACGGCTTCGCCTCGAGCGCGTCCGTCAGTTGGCGCACGCTCCTCACCCCGCCCCGACGTGAACTGGCGGCTGAGGCTCGTCTCGAGACTTCCTTGCGGGGGCGCTAATGCGCAGCCGCGTGTGCTCCCGAAGTCTTGACCTGCTCGTGGAACACGTGCCGCCACTCCTCCCGTTTCGCCAGCACGTGCTTTTTGGCCTCCTCGAAGGACCCGTAAGCGCGGTGGCCTTTGAGGAGGTTGCAGGGCTGGCAGGCTGTCACCAGGTTGTCCATGCTGCGCGCACCGCCGCGGGCATGGGGATGGACGTGGTCGACGGTGAGAATCAACCAGTTCTCAAAGCGGTGCAGCCCGTCCAGTCCGCAGTACTGGCACTTGAAATGGTCTCGCTTGAAGACCTTCATCGCTTCCTCGCGTGTCAGGTGCGGGGCAGGCCCGGAAAAGAACTTCTTGATTTGCTTGAGAGGCATCTTACCTCCTTCCGAGGCTCGGGCGAGACATGGCAGGAAAGCTTCAGTTCACGTTCTATGCGAGGACGCCTTCGGACGTCCCGTCTGACCCTCTGGGCGGGATTATCTTAGCGCGCCGGAAAGCGATTTGGAAGTTGTCCACCAACGAGGGAGTCGAAACAGCAGCACACTCTTGGAGGATCTAGTGGCTGACGCGTCAACAGGGAAGGGAGATTCGGAAGGTCGTGCCGCGATGGGGCTCACTGGTGAAATCAATCGAGCCGTTGTGGAGCTGCACGACGCGGTAAGCCATCGCCAGGCCCACCCCCGTTCCGCCCGGCTTGGTGGTGAAGCAGAGGGAGAACACCTTGGGACGCAATTCCGGTGGAATTCCCACGCCCTGGTCGGTGATTTCCAATTCCAGGCGATGGGGCAGAGGGCGCGGCGTGACCTTGAGTTCTCCGCCCGCGGGCATCGCCTGGCAACCGTTCAGGACCAGGTTGAGGAGCGCCTGCTTCATCAGATCGCGATCGATCACCAAACGCGGCAGCGTGCCGTTGGCTTCGAAGATCAGCCGGACGTGGTTCTGGTTTGCCTGGGGCTCAGCCAGCGTGAAGACGTCGCGGACGAGGGCTTCGACGTCGGTCTCCGCCGGGCGCAGCTCGATCGGGCGAGTGAAGTCCAAGAAGGTTTTCACGACTCGATCGAGGCGGCGGATTTCCTCGCTCAGAACGTCGAGATGAGGTTTGACGTGCTCGCCCTGCTCCGGCAATTTCGATTTGAGGAGTTCGAGTTGTAGCACCATGGCGTTGAGCGGATTCTTGACCTCGTGGGCGACTCCGGAGGTGAGGCGGCCGAGCGCCGCAAGCCGGGCGGTGATGTCGAGCTGGTCCTCCAGCCGCGCGCGCGTGGTCGCATCCCGCAAGGTCACGAGACTGCCCACACTCTCGCCTTCGGACTCCACGAATTGCACACTCGCCGCGACGCGGGGAATGGTCGCTTCGGCTGTCATCTCGACGACCTGCCAGGGCACGGACTGGCGCGCGCGAAACGCCCCGCGGAGGAGTTGCTCGAGGGCATTGTCGCCGGCAAAGAGTTCGGCGGCCGGAGGATGTGTGGAGGGATTTGCAGCATGGCGGAGAAAACGCCAGGCCGCCGGGGTGGCGAGGACGAGATGGTCCTGGGGGTCGAACAGCAGCAGGCCGTCCGTCAATTTGGCGAAGAGCTGATCGAGGTTCTCCTTGAGGGCGACAAACTCTTCTTTCTCGCCGCGCATCTGTTCGCCCAGCAGGTTGAGTTTGGAAGAGAGGATACCCCATTCGTCCGCGCGGTCGAGTGGCAGCGCCGAGGCGTATTCGCCCCGCGCCAAGCGGTCCACGTTGCGGGAGATGGTCTCCAGCGGCCGCAGGATGCGGTAGGAGAGCAGCCCCGCCGACACCGTCGCCAGCAGGATGGCGAGCGCGGAGAGAGCCAGCGCGCGGTTCAGCTCGGGCGTAATCTGGCTGCGCAAAAAGAGCGTGGAGACGCCCACGCGAATGTCCCCCAGAGGGCTGCCTCCGAGGTCGAGCGGCAGGCGCAGTTCATAGATGCGGGGGGGGCCGTAGACCACGCGCAGTTGGCGGAGGAGGCCGGCGCGCATCAAGTCCTGGTAACGGGGCGCAGGCTCGAACGTGCGCCCGATCGCCTGGCGGTCGCTGTGAATCATTACCTGCCGGTCGGTGTCCGTGATGGTGACGTAGTAGATCGTGGGGGAATAGCCGACTGCGGATTCTATCAGCGAGGTGATCCCTGGATCGCTGGAGAGCCATTCCTGAACGAAGCGGCGCAGCGCCTGGGTGTTGGAAGGGTCCGTGCCGGCAGGAATGCGGCTCTGGGCGAGCACCCTGCGGGCCTGATGGTACACCTCGCTTGCCACGTACTGGCCCTTGCTTTCCACTTCCGCCAGGGCCTGCCGGGTTAGACTGGCCAGGTAGAGCGCGGAGGTGACCAGCGCCACCAGAAGGACCAGCAGGGAGATCAGCGCCGTGAGCTTAGCTTTGAGGCTGAGTCTCATACTCCTTCAGCTTGTTGTGAAGGGTTTTCAGGCTTATCCCCAGCATTTCGGCTGCGCGCGTCTTGTTGTTTTGCGTGGCCGACAAGGTTTCCAGGATGAGCCGCCGCTCGGCCTCCGCCACGGTGAGTCCGGCGCGCAGGCGGAGTTGGTCGTCTCGACCGCTGGGCGCGGGGCGGCCGAAATCCGGCGGGAGATCGCGCTTGCGCAGGATCTCCTCGGCGCAGGTGACCACGGCGCGCTCCAGCACGTTGCGCAATTCGCGTACGTTGCCGGGCCAGGAATATCGGCGGAAGGCCTCGCGCACTTCGTCGTCCACGGCCTTCACGGGGCGGCTGTGCTTGTGGCTCAAATCTTCGAGGAGCGCTGCGGTCAGGTCACCCAGGTCCTCCAGGTGCTCGCGGAGCGGCGGCATGAAGATGCGCACCACGTTGAGGCGGAAATAGAGGTCGCCGCGCAGTTGCCCTTTGGCGACGGCGTCCTCGGGAACCTTGTTCGTGGAGGCCAGCACGCGCACGTCCACGGCGACTTCGCCTTTGCTGCCCAGGCGCCGCACGCGGGAGTCTTCGAGCACGCGGAGCAGCTTGGCCTGCGTCGCGAAAGGCATCTCGCCGATCTCATCCAGCAACAGCGTTCCGCCGTCCGCCAGCTCGAAGCAGCCCACCCGCCGCTCGACAGCGCCGGTGAACGCGGCGCGCCCACCGCGCGTCGGGGGTCGCGACCAGGAGCAGGGCGCCCCACAGCGGCGTCCCCATGT
>JAIQGB010000346.1 GCA_020072905.1 Terriglobia bacterium
GCTCATCTTCGCGGCACGCCCGCGAGGGCGACGGCCCTCACCATCCGCGGGCCGTATCGATGGGTGCGGCATCCCATCTACGCTCTCTTCCTGCTGATGGTCTGGGCCTCGCCGGAGGTGACGGCGGACCGCCTGCTGTTCAACCTCCTCTGGAGCATCTGGATGGTCGCGGGCACCCGGCTCGAGGAGCGGGATTTGGCAGCGGAGTTCGGCGACGGCTACAAGGAGTACCAGCGCCGCGTCCCCATGCTCGTGCCTTGGAGCCTCCGCCCCCGCGTGTAGCAGCGCGGTAGCGAGTGGCGCAAATCTCGTTTTTGAGGTCTGACGAGTGGGTAGCCATGGTCAATCGATCGGTGATTGACCGTAGGCCTTGCCCATCGAGATAAACCCACGGTCAATTCAAATTGCGAATTGACGGTGGCAACCAGCTTCCGCTCGAGCGGGGAGGTTTGACATGCCGGAGAAATATCAAGTGGTGACGCCCACGGCTTTCATCATGGGCCAAATCAAGATCTCGGGGATGACGGGAAGAGGCTTTACGGCCGTAGCGCGCGTGATCGCCAAGGGCCAAGGCCAGGTCACCGAGACCACCACCAAGAACGAGTCAACGTATGTGCTGCTCGTTTCGCCCGGCCCGTGCACGGTGACGGCGGAGGTGGGCGGCGTGGTCTCCGAGCCGACGGAAATCAACCCGGAGCCGGGCCAGACCGTGGAGATCGACTTCTGGTTCGGCCGGCGCACCTAACGCCCCGCCTTGATTCGGAGTCGGTAGCTCGTAGCCCCAACCAATCGTCCTGTGATTGACCCGGGGCTTTTCCCATCGACGAAAACCCACGGCCATTAAGGCACTGAGCGCGGCTAGCCGCTCCATTTCCCCAATCCCTGCAACAAAGTTAATTGACGGTCCCCGGCCAAAACGCGGCCTCGCAAGGCAGCCTCCGGCCGACCCTTGCTTTGTTGCGCGGCGCGGCGTATACACTGCTCGGACGCAATCCCGCAGCCTCGCCTCGGTTGGAGGTGCGCCATGCTCGCCACCATCATTCTGCTTGCTGTAGGGGCACTGCTGTTATTGCTCGCCGGTCTGTGGCTTTTCGGCGAGCGCTGGCGTCTTCTGCGCCCATCCACCCGGCGGAGCCTGCGCGAGGGCGGCTTCGGGCTCAACGCCCTGCACGGCTACGTGTACGGCCGCTGGACCAACCAATACGTCGACGTGCTCATCCATCGCCTTTTCCCTCGGCTCAAACCGAGCGGTGGCAAATGGCTCTCCGACCACTATCACGGCAAGGTTCTGACGCACGAGGAGGCGGAGGCCATCATCGCCAACCAGAAGGATATTCCGCGGCGCGACCTCGAGCAGATTATTCCCTACCCCCTGGCGCGCGACCTGGTGCTCCAGGGGCCGCCGGACGTCGCGGCTTACGAGTGCGCCTGCCGGCACGCTCGCGCCACGCACTGCCAGCCCACCCAGGTGTGCATGGTGGTCGGCCAGCCCGTTGTGGACTTCATCCTGGAGCACAATCCCCGCAGCAGCCGACGCCTGACCCAATCCGAAGCCCTGAACCTGCTGCGCGCCGAGCACGAGCGCGGTCACCTGCACACTGCCTGGTTCAAGGACGCCATGCAGAACCGCTTCTACGCCATCTGCAACTGTTGCAAGTGCTGTTGCGGCGGCGTCGAGGCCATGACCCGCTACGGCATCCCCATGATGGCTTCCTCGGGCTACGTCGCCGCGCTCGACCGCGAGCTCTGCAACCTCTGCGGCGCTTGCGTGGACGCCTGCCCCTTCGACGCGCTTGCCATGAATGACTCGACGGTGGAAAGAAACTGGGAGCTTTGCATGGGCTGCGGAGTCTGCGTTGAGAAATGCCCCACGCAGGCGATCACGCTCGCCCGCGACGAAAAGAAAGGCATCCCTCTCGACGTCCGCCTGCTGGCCTAGCGCGTTCGCTGCCGTCCGGCCGAAGCAGTATTTCGGAAGTGAGCAACTGACATATAGTCTGTCTGTTATCACAACCCTTGACATGCGCAGAAAAGGCGCATAAGCTCACGCCGATTCGCTAGGCTTTCCGGACGAGGTTCCCATGAGGACTCACTGCGATCTAAGAAGGGAATCGTGGTCTGGCGCTGCCACCGATAGGTCCTTCCGGCCACCCCGATGAATCTGCGGTTGCTTTCCCGTGCTGTGGCGCTGCTCTCAGCCGCCCTGCTCTTGTGTCTTTATCGCCCTCACGTCCAGACCACGGCCCGCGCCGAAGGCAAGGATGAGGTTATCTGGCGTGGGACCGTGACCGTCGTGGATACCATCAACGTCAATGATGATACGACGAACCAAGTGCCGATTGGAGACGGTGGGTATATCGCGGGCCACCACATTAATCGCGAGCAAAGCCGCCGCTCCTACGCCTACTCGGGTATTCAATCCGCGCCCGACTCCGACACCTCGTGGGCGGGGCCGGCAAATGTGAACCTCAACATCAATCGGGAGTACTACTCGCTGGAGGTGGAGAAGAGGGTATTGCCCGCATACGTCAAAGATAACCGGATCAGCACCCATGAGGTGGGTTTTGAATCCACAACCTCGGGCGCTACCGTGGCGCAGGGCGAGGTCAGGTTCTACCGGTATCTCAAGGAGGATAATCCTCGCCTGGCGGATTGCCGCATTGAAGTCGACGCTCAAGAGGATTGGCGAGACCGCCCGGAATTGGTCGTCTGGTTGGCCGGCCACCACTGGGACAAGTGGGACAAGTCCCATGAAGAGAATGACCAGAGAACGCGAGAAATCCTTGCCCCGATTTTCGTCGGCACAGACTTCGATTGTGACCCCAAAGCCAGCTCCTACTCCGGCGAGAAGCGCGAAAAGCAGGGAAACTACACGCGCGTCGTCACGTGGAATATCCATGGTGGTCCCGAACCTGAAACCGAGGTCGAACTCTACCCACCGCAAGGCTACGACCACTGGCTCCCGCAAGCGGATGAAGACGAGGAGACGCTCGGCAACTACATCGACGTCCGCATCTTGGCCCACAAGAAAGGCGACCCGAACGCCGACCCGCCGAGAAAGGTTTTGAAGTACAAAATCGAGCTGGAAGATACGTCGAAGGAAAAAGGCGTGGACCTGAACTGGCCGCCAAAGTCGAGGGCGAAAGACACCTTCGACATGAAGATTGACAAGGATAACCCGTGGATTACGCTGACCGACGACAAAGGTCAATTCGCTGAGACAAAAGAAGAGGGCCTGAGCGACTTCACGGTGACGGTAAACTCCTATGATTGGGGCGGCCACACCACGCTTCGCGTCACCGCCGAACTGGAAGACCACAGCTCCGTCGTGGCGCATGTCCACGACCACCCCGAACAGGAGGAACTTTTCCTCCCCAAGGACGACGATCACAACCACCTGGCCGACTGGTGGGAGCACCAGTATGGTCTCGACCACGCCGATGCTACGGCGGACGATGACCACCTTCCCCCCGGCGACTACGACCGCGGCGACTCCATCGCTCTCTACGACGAGTACCGGGGATTTCACATTCGCGGCGCACACGAACGCCTTTCGCCGCTTACCAAGGACTTGTTTGTTTTCGATCCATCCGACCTTGGCGTCGGCCTTTATGGTGATACGGGCGTCAGCACGCACGTGATTTACGAGCAAGAATACGACTTCAGCACCGCGCACCCGAGTCATCAGGTGATCACTCCTAACGGCACTCACGGGGATGTCTGCGCCGTCTGGCTCACGAGAGGGCCCATGGATTCTGGCGTCGTCGGCGAAACCATACCTGGAGTGGGTGTGCCGTGCAACGTCGAGAGCGTAACGATTGGGACAAAGGCGATTGCCGAGGGCTACGGAGCTCAGGCGGCGCCGGGGGAGCTACGATCCACAATTGCTCATGAACTCAGTCATGCCACGAATGTGCATCACCACGGGGAGAGCCCGCCCGATTACGACGTCGGCGGCGTCACTTGCCGACGGCGGGATGGCACCGTCTGGAAGCCGAAGTGCCCCCCCGGCGTGTCGGGCGAGTGCTTCGAGGTTGCCGTAAAAGGCGGGAAATACAGCGGCAATGACCAGTGCTGGATGCGCTACGATCTCACCCAATTCTATGAAAATACCGAGGGCAATTGCCAGTGGAAACACAATGGCCGGACGGTTTTCGGCAGCCTTTATGGCCAGGACCCGCCCGGGATGACCCTGTGCGACAACCCTCGAGGAACGGGCGTCAACGATCAATCCAAATCTGACAATAAAGCGGGAGATGCGTCGCCGGGCAGAGGTGACTGCAAGCACAAATTCTGTTTGAACAACAAGAAGCACTGATTCTATGAAGAAGTTCATCGTCGGCATTCTCGTGTTGTTCGTCGTCGGGGGCGGGGTCGTTGCGGCCTGGTTATTCCGACGGCACCGCGCACGCAGCCGCGTGCTCGAGTTCCGCGCCATGATGCGCGATGAGGATGCGCCGCGCCCGATCGAACCCTCTGTTGCCTTGCAGGTGAACGAGGATAAGGAAGCGACTGTGTTCCCTGGAACCCCCGTGTGGTTCACGGTGAACGCTAATAACGCGGCGGCGATCAACGAGATTGCGGCGGCAGGAGCGCTTGCCGAGAAGCTCGCCCGCCTGACGGAAGATTCTTCCTCCGCGACGGAAAAGACAGCGAGCAGCCCTTGAGCTTGGAATTGAAACCGCTCGGAGATGTCCCTCCCGTCGTCGAACTCGATGCTGTCAACTCCGCGGAAGCGAGCTTTGGCACGGTGTCGGCGAACGTATTACCGGGGACGTATTCCATCGTCGTCTGTCTCGGTGCGACCGGGTCGTGGCAGGGGCGGGTTTGCGCCGATCCGGTGAAGTTGACCGTGCTGGCGCGGCCCGAACAACTCTCTCCCCAGCAGCAACTGGCTCTCGACCGGCAGAGCGCGCGCTTCGGACTGCTCGCCGGCGACAATCAAGCGGTTGAGAAATACGGACGTGAGCTGATGGCCGCCGACCCCCGTTCCGTCGGAGGGCATTTCTACGTGGGCGAGGCGAAGTTCCGACAGGGCAACTGGTCCGAGGCGCTGGAGGAATTCACCACCGCGCGTTCCGAGTTCCGTCGGCAGAATCCGAACGCGGTGGAGCATCCCCAATTCCTGAACGCGCGGATCAATCAGTTGCTCGCGAAAATCTATAACGCGCCGTAGGCCGGCGCCGCGTCGCCGGGCGGGCGTGTGAGCGGGTTTGTCGAGCCCCGCTGCACCAGCCCGCCAGGCCACATTGAGGGATACGCAGGATGGCCGAGGAGATCTGGCCACTGCGAGTGTTTGCTCAAGGAGATCCATCATGATTCGCAAAAATCTAATGATCATTGCTGCACTTCTGCTCTGCGCTCTCACCATTGTCTCTCCGGCGTTTGGCCAGAGCGACGTGCCCGGGTCGCACGATTACCCCGGAATTACCCATATGCCAGGGTATTTTATCGACGAATACAAGGACGTCCAGTTCGATTCTGCCCCGTTCAAGGTCACCACGAATGGCAAGAGTACCGACCAGCAGATCGAAGGGCATATGATCAAGATCACTTACCGCATCAAGGAGAAGACGCCCGCAACGAGCCAGCTCCAGATTGTCCGCAATTATCAGAATGCCGCTCGTTCCGCTGGCGGCCAAGTGCTGGACGATACGCAGGGCGGCAGCGTCTACCGCACC
>JAIQGB010000347.1 GCA_020072905.1 Terriglobia bacterium
AGCGCGTTGAGGAGGTCTGGACTTCCGACAACACGGAGGCGTTCGACCGGTTGCGAATCCAGGAAGGTTTCAGCTTTGCTTACGCGCCCAAAGTGATGATGGATTGGGTGACCGACGTGCCGAATCTGAACGGGCGCTCGACGCCGCTCCAGTACCGCTTTCTGGTGGCCATGCAAGGCTCGCTGGGCATCGGCTCAAATCTCAATCACTGGTCGGCTACGGATTTCGAACTCGCCGCGAAGATGGTGGACTACTACAAGCGCATCCGCGGAACTGTCCAGGAGGGTAGGCTCTACCGGCTTCTCTCCCCGCGCGAGGGAAGCGTCACAGCAAATCAGTATGTTTCTGAAGACGGCAAGCAGGCAGTCCTGTTCGCCTACCTGCATTCCCAGCAATACCTGCGGCCGGCGCCCACGATCTATCTGCGGGGGCTCGACGAGCAAGCACTCTACCGCCTCCGGCCGATGGACGACAAGCTGATGGAGAAACAGGAGACCCTGAGCGGCGCCTACCTGATGAGCCACGGCCTGAATCTCCGGCTGACAGGCGACTTCGACGGCACGTCGGTGCTGCTGGAGAGAGTGGAATAGGCTCGGGAAGCCCTAGAAGAGACCGCCACAACTCAGAACGATTACCGCGACGACAATCACGGCCACGCCGGCTGTGAGCAGCCTCCGGGTGCGTGGTGACGTGGCTTTCCACTCGCCGGCCAGAATGCCCAGCGTGTTCGAAGCGAGAATCTGCGCGGAGACAAACGCGGCGAAACCCACGGAGGTGCCGTACCTACCCACCAGGGTCGCCCCCAAACCGTAGAGAACGATTCCCGAGAGCCACAGCAACCCCATGCTGACGCCGAGAACCGTCTCGCGGGCGCAACCCTGAGCAACGAACAACGGCCAAGTTCGCTTGCGGACCAGGAGATAAACGCAGTAAAGCAGGTTAGGAATGAATCCGGCGCAGAGGATCAGTGGCCACACAGCATAGACGGAAGTCACCGGGGTGGCGCCGAGGTCGAGGCTTCTGCGGATGACATCGCCGCTCAGCGCAAATCCCAGATTCCAACTGGGGCCGACCACTCCGGTGAAAATACAGATGGCCAGACCTGCGGCAAAGCTCATGCTGGCCGTCGCGGCGGTGACGGCAGCGGCAGGCCGTTCTTTCTCTCGCTCGCGGCCGGCCCGGGCATACAGGTATAACCCTGCGAACAGAATCGGGATGCTCGCGATCAAGAAGAGCCCCCGCGGGCGGAAGAGGTCTGAGGGGTTCTGCAAGAGAAGAGGGAGCAACGATCCGAAGAGCGCACCGAGCCCAGAGACCACAGAAAACGCCAGCGCCATTCCCAGGGCCTTCAGGCCAATGCCGAAAGTTGTCTGGGCGATTCCCCAGAGGAAGCCGAAGAAGAGGGGGTCGAGAAGAATCCGGCCCGGAACTTCCTGGTATACCCTGGCCAGATCGGGAACGAATCCGACGGCCAGCGCCCAGGGTAGGATCAGAAGCGCCGTCAGCGCAAAGACCAGCCAGGTGTTCTCCCAGCGCCAGCGGCGCGCGTACTTCATGGGCAGCGGGAAGCTGCCGTTCACTGCTCCGCCCAGTAGGACGACCGCGATGCCGAGCCAGAAGTGCTCCACCATGGAAGTGCCTCGGGGGCGTACGAATGGGAAGTCTCGCTAGGCTGATGGTGCCGCGGGGCGGAGTTGAACCGCCACGGTCAAGATGCTCGACAACACATCTCGGATCTTGTCGCGAGATTTGACCGAGAGGGAAGAATTGGCCATGCTGGTGAAGTATCGCTGCACCGTTAGCGACGTAGGGTCTCGCAGGCAAAGGTCTCCGAACTGGGGTCTCAGGTAGTTCTCGATGATCTCTTGGTATCGATCCTGTGTGCTCTTCGCCAGCAAAGGCATGACCGTGGTGCGATACGCTTGGTCCACGAAACTGACGAAACTGGCCGCCGAATTTGTGAGGCTGAGCCCTTGGTTCATGGGTCTCAGATACTCGGCGGCTACCTTTCGTATCTCACGCTCCGGAATCGTGGCCGGCGCGACGGTGACGCGCTTGCGCTTTCTGTGCCTCTTACCATTGGTGAATTCATCCTGCCAAACCAGAATGAACCGCCAATTTCTTTCACGAAACGGTTTGAGGTCTTGAAATCTCCGCCCTGCCATCCCTGCCTCCATTGATGGCTCGACGGAATGTGTCTCGGCCAGAACAATACCACAGCCCGTTCTTGGCTGCGCTACGGTGTTTTGGTCGAGCGTGCGCATTATTCGTCAGATCCCCGATCTGAGGGCTATGCCGTTTCGCACAGCTACTCAACCTCTCCCAGTCGGCCTTCAGTTCGGCCGAAATATCGCTGTGTGCTTACCCGCGCACCTGAACCCCCGTTCGCGGGCCAGAGACGCCGAAATTTCAATCCGACTACTCATTTGGCTATCTCCAACCCCTGCCCGAGGCCTTCCGATTGAAATTTGCGCCAAACTCTCCCCTTTTAACGAGGCTTGATCCCACGCTAGAAGGCGTTCGCGTCTTTCGCTATCGAGGGCGTAGATGCCTCGGAACCTCTGCCGGAGAACGCGAATGGGGGAATCGTCCAAATCCATACCTGCAACCGCAAAGCGCGGTACCGCAGCCCGCCGTCCCCTGCTCCGAAGCGATCCGCTTGGTTGTGTAACTTGCACACCTGGGCGCCTATTGCTGCCAGCCGCCGCCGAGGGCGCTGTAAATCTGCACCAGGGAGAGCATCTCATTCAGCCTCGCCTGGCAAAGATTCAGCTCGGCAGCTAGGTAATTGGTTTCGTTGGTCAGGACTTCGAGGTAAGCGGTCGAGCCACCATCGTAGCGCACGTGCGCCAGTCGGGCGGAATCCTGCGCGGCGGCGGCCAAGAGTTCTTGTTGTTCCCGCGCCTCGCGGGCCTTTTGGTAGGCCACCAAAGCGTCGGAAACATCGCGGAAGGCATTCTGGATCGTCTGCTGGTACGCCAGTAGGGCTTGTTGCTGTAGTGCTTCCGCCAGCCGGACATTGGCCTGCAATTTGCCACCGGTGAAGAGCGGCTGGGCGACGGAAGCGGCGACATTCCAAGTGCCTGCAGGCCTCGTGAATAGGTCGGCCAAAGCTGAGCTCATGAATCCAAGAGTCCCCGTCAGGGAGATGGACGGAAAGTAGGCGGCCCGTGCCACACCGATCTGGGCATTGGCCGCGATCAATTGCTGCTCGGCCTCGTGAATGTCGGGACGGCGTTCGAGCAATTGGGAGGGCAGCCCCGCGGGAACAACGGGCGGTCGCGTCTGTTCGGTCAGGCTGTGCCCCCGAGTGATGGGCCCGGGGGTTTGAGCAAGCAGGAAACGGATATAGTTCTCTTCCTGTTCGATCTGCCGTTCGAGATCCGGGAGGGTGGCCGAGGCCACGTAGACAAGCTGCTCCGCCTGCCGTACGTCCACCATCGAAGCAGCCCCCTGATCCGCGAGGAGCTTCGTCAGCCGCAATGATTCCTGCCGGGAGGCGAGGGTGTGCTGGGTGATTTCGAGATCGAGGTCGAGCGCCCTGAGCCGGAAGTAAGCGCTGGCAACATTGGCAACGAGGGTGCTCACCACAGCGCGCCTTCCCCACTCGGTCTGGGCCAAATTGGCGCGAGCAGCCTCCGTAGCCCTCCGGTACTTCCCCCAAAAGTCAATGTCCCACGACGCGGCTCCCCCCACCTGCATATAATCCCAACGATAGGAAGAGAAAAAGGGACTGGAGGGCTGGCGCTCGGTTGTGCCGCCGACCCCCACCCCCGCTGACGGGTACTGATCGGAACGTGCGATTCGGAGCTGCGCTTGCGCCGCCAGCTCGCGTTCCGCGGCGATGCGCAGGTCGTAGTTCTGTTTAAGCGCCGTCCGAATGAGTGATTGAAGCTGCTCATCTTGGAAAACGACCCACCATTTGGCATCCCCCAGCGATTCGGAGGAGGCCGCCGCCGGAGCGGGGGCTGGCACTCCCCGATATCCCCCGGGGACGTCGGTTTTGGGACGCTGGTAATTCGGCCCGACCGTGCAGGCAGCCGACAAAGAAGCCAGAAGCGAGATAGAAATGCACCTTGCCCAGCGCATCATGCGGGCTGTCCCCCCTTCGCGTCACCGGCTTCAGGTTGCTGCTGGGGGTGGCGGCTCAGCCGGTAGGAGAGGCCCTCGACCACGGCGAACGTAACCGGAATCAGGAAGATGGCAATCAACGAGGCGGCAGTCATGCCGCCGATGACTACGGTCCCCAGAATGCGGCGTCCCGAGGCTCCGGACCCTTGCGCTGTCCAGAGTGGGACGCACCCCAAGATAAAGGCGAAAGACGTCATCAGGATAGGACGCAGGCGGAGCCAAGCCCCG
Source organism: Terriglobia bacterium (assembly GCA_020072905.1). Classification (GTDB taxonomy): domain Bacteria; phylum Acidobacteriota; class Terriglobia; order UBA7540; family UBA7540; genus JAIQGB01. Next base: position 4,360 of record JAIQGB010000347.1, read on the forward strand.
GCCAGCGCGGCCTCAACAATGCTCTTTCCGCGTTCATGCTCGTTCTTGGCAAACTCCACAATAAGGATGGCGTTTTTGGCGGTCAGGCCGATGAGCATCACCAGGCCGATCTGCGTGTAGACGTCGTTCTCAAAATGCCTCGCCATGAGCGCCAGAAACGCCCCGGCCACGGCAATGGGTGTGCCCAATAAGACGCTGAATGGCAGGGACCAACTCTCGTACAAGGCGGCAAGGATGAGGAAGACAAACAGGAGCGAGAGCCCG
>JAIQGB010000348.1 GCA_020072905.1 Terriglobia bacterium
CAGCGATCTTTGATGCGCTGGGCGGTGGGAAGATCTTGAGCGGCCGCACCACCGGCTTCGTGGAGAAGTTCAGCGTGGCGGGAAATGGCAATCTGCTCTCCGCTGGCAGCTTGTCCGGCACGCAGTTAGTCTCGACGGTTCCCACCGGCACGCCGCCGCTCTCGGTGGCCTCAACGACGCTGGTGCCGAACCTGAATGCCAGCTTCTTGGCGGGTCGTCCGGCAGGGGATATTCCCTCGCTGAGCGCGAGCAATGTGTTCGCGAGTAATCAATACTTCAGCGGCTACGTGGGCGTTGGAACGACGGACCATTCAGCGATGCTGACCGTCAATAGTAATCTGGGCGGGGTAGGTCCGGCCGTCCCCGGCATCGCCATTGGCAACCCGGCGGGGACTACAGCTATCTGGATGGGAAAGGGGTCGAACAACTATCTCGAAATAGCCTGGATCGACCCAAGTTTCGGGCGGATATACCTACCCGGAAACCAGCCTCTAGCTCTGCAGCAGACCGGTGGCAATGTGGGCATTGGTACCACTAGTCCGCTTACCCAACTCCATATCCGCAAGGATGGGGCGGGCGTTCTGGGACCGAGGATCACCTTGATGAACGCCTCGGGGGGCGCCGGGGCGGGCGCGTCCATCGACTTCGACGGTTACAACCCCAACACCGATCCGCCCACGGCCAGAATCCGGAGCCTGGACGACGGCAATTATTCTTCACACCTCACCTTTGCGACGAAAGTCTCGGGCGCCAGTGCGAATGCCCTTACCGAGCGAATGCGGATCGCCAGCGACGGCAAGGTGGCCATCAACACGACGGATCCCGTCGGCGCCCGGCTGAGAGTGAATTCGAATAATCCCCCCGATTGCGTCGCCATACGTGCAGTCATGGGTAGCGACCCAGGCTACGGGTGCAGTGTAGCCTTGTCAGGCCACTCCGCGACCGGCACTGGGGTCGCAGGCACGGGATACTATGGCGTCAGTGGGGTGGCTTATGCGAGTGGCGGTTACGGCGTGTATGGGGCACAAAGTCTGGGCACGTACGCCGGGTATTTCAGTGGCAACGTGAATGTCACGGGGACTTTAACCAAGGGCGGCGGGTCGTTCAAGATCGATCACCCGCTCGACCCGGCGGACAAATACCTTTCCCACTCCTTCGTCGAAAGCCCCGACATGAAGAATGTCTACGACGGCGTGGTGGTGCTCGATGCGAAGGGCGAGGCTTGGGTCACGCTGCCGGAGTGGTTCGAAGCCTTGAACAGTGACTTCCGCTACCAACTCACCTGCATCGGCGGTTTTGCTCCAGTGTTCATCGCCGAGGAAATCGCGAAGAACCGATTCGAGATTGCAGGCGGACGCGAAGGACTGAAGGTCTCCTGGCAAGTGACCGGTATTCGCCAGGATGCTTACGCCAAAGCGCATCGCATCCCCGTCGAGGAGGAGAAACCGGTTGCCGAGCGCGGACTATACCTGCATCCGGAGCTTTTCGGCCAGCCCAAGCAGAAAGGCATTGAGTGGGCGCACCAGCCCGCAGGGATGCCCCCAGCCGAGGGCGGCCACGGCGCCCCGGAGGCCGCCAGCGGGGGAATCCGGTAAAGCCGGTCGCCACGGCACCGCTCTTGTGCCGTGGGCTTTTGAAGGCCCCAACGCGACGAACCCACGGCATAAAGAACATGCCGTGGCTACCACTGCGGCGGGCGGAACTGCAGATTCTTCGCGGAGTTTACCCTGAGCGAAATGAAAAGGATCCTTCGCTGCGCTCAGGATGACAGGCGAAGGGCGCCGAATGCGCGCTCCGCTCAGAATGACACCCTTTCGCGCGTGCAGATGCGCGCGGCCTGGAAGTGCCGCAGGACCGGACCGCGGGTCTTGCGCTACCGGCTCACGGCTTCTCGACGATGTCGTTTTTGTATTTCCGGAAGATCTCGAGGAACTCCTCTTTTTCGCGTGCCCCGATGCCGAACTTATCGAGCGCGGCGGCGGCGTATTCCATATTGGCCCGCCACTCCGCCTCGGTGATGGCCAGCCCCGCGTGCGAAGTCTTCATATCGCGTCCGGCGTAGAGGCAAGGGCCACCGGCGAGGGCGCACATCTGGTCGACGATCAACTGGCGCGCCCGCTGAATCGAGTCCAGGCTCCTCCCCATACCAAAGCGCGCAAACTTCGGATCGCTCCGGAACCGGCCCAGGAAATCGTCAATCACTCCGGCGATCACGTCGTATCCTCCCATGCGCCGGTACAGCGTCGGATTCTCGCCGCTCGCCATGGCTGTCCCTCCTCTACGAATTTCGGACTCTATGGCCCGACCGCGCTTGCTGAGAATGCTCGATGCTATCCCCCTTCGCGCCGGAGCGCAACACGCCTGTGCCCTGCACCTGACAGCAGGTCGTGCAGAGCCGAGAAAGAGCCGCAGACCTCAACAGCGAGGTCGGCGCTACCCCGCTCGTCGCTGGCTGGTGGGGCTTGCAATCCTTTCGGGACGAGCGTAGCGTGAAGGCAGGACTGGGACCTGCAATCGGACAAAGCGTCCTCCCCTCGCAGACGAAAGGACGCAGCTATGTGGCCAATCTATCTGCTTGAAGTGCTTGCCGTGCTGGCAGCCTGGACAGTGGTACCCTACGCGATTTGGAAATGGGGTCCCGGCTTGAGGAAGCGCGCCGTGAAGTGTCCAATCACCCAGCGCCGGGCGGTGGTGCTGGCGGACCAGCGCGAGGCGGAATTCGGCTGCCTGCGGGTCGTGGATGTCACGACCTGCTCGCTGATCCCTTCGCAGGTTCTTTCCTGCGGCAAGGGTTGCGTGGCGCGACTCTAGTTTTCTGCTCCTACCAGTTGATCCTCAGAGAGAACTGAATCTGCCGGGAGTTCTCGGCCGAGCTGATGCGGCCGAAGTTCGAAGTCCCGAAAATCAGGCCGGGGCGGTCGAAGTTGGGATGGTTGGTCAGATTGAAGAAATCGGTGCGGAACACCAGTCCAACCCGCTCCGTCAGCCGGATGGGGCGCTCCAGGCTTACGTCCCAGACCCTTAAGTCGGGGCCCGTAATCACGTTCCGCCCTTCGTTGCCGGGAATGCTGAAGGCGCCGGATGAGTCAACGAAGATGGGCGGCGTTCGGAAGGCGTCCGTATTGAACCATCGCTCAGGGGTCCGCCGATCCAGCCCCCAATTGGGATTGGCCACCAAGTCCGGGCGATCCGTGCCGTTCGACTGTGTTCCGCTCAGAGCTGAAGAGAGCACCGCCGTCATCGGCTGGCCGGTCTGGAGGGTCAGGATGTTGGCCAGTTGCCATCCGCCCAGGACCCTTGCGCCCAGACCGTTCGTCATCCATCGCCGGCCGCCGCCGAAGGGCAGCTCCCAGGTGCTGGAGAGGACGAACCGCTGGCGAACGTCGAAATCGGAAAGCCCGCGCTCTGCGGCCAGGTTGTAGTTATCCTGCGGCTGGTTGGTGCCGTTAAGCCCGGAAGCGGTATCAATCGATTTTCCCACCGTGTATCCGGCTACAAACGACAGGCCCTTGGCGAATCGCCGCTCGAGGCGCGCAATCAAGGCGCTGTAACTGGAATTGACGTCAGTCGCCCGGATGAATTGGTTCGAGCCCGGCTGCGGGTGTTCGCCGCGGCGCTCGTTCGGGAGGTTTGGCACGCCCTGGTTCTGCAGCCCTCGGCGAGGGAGTTTGTGCGCCGCCGTGCCCGCGTAACTGACCGAGAAGACGGTCAAGGGGTTCAGCAGGTGCTCGAGCGAGAAACTCCATTCGTAGGCGTAACCGTTGCGGATGTCGGGTGGAGAAGAAACCGCCACGGGCGGCGAGTTGCCAAGCTGGTAGGCCAGATTGTAACTCAACTGCGCCGGAGCCCAGGACTGGCCGCAGGCGCCGGGGCCGAAGAAGCGGCACAGGTCCAGGCCAAACAGGAATTCGGTGATGGGCGCGCTCAGGCGCGTCTCGGCGGCGTAATCGAGTTCGCCGAGAGAATTGAACACGCCGAATCCTCCGCGCAGGGAAGTCGTCCCCTTGCCGGAGAGGTCGTAGGCGAAGCCGAGGCGAGGCGCCCAGCCGGACCAGTCGGGTTTGATCAGCGAGGCGGGCAAGCCCGCCGCTTGCGAGGTCACAAATTGCAGGCCGAAATTCTGCTGCAAGCTCTCGACGAAGGGATCGGCGAGGAGGCTGGCAGCTTGCCCGCGGTCGTTGCGGACGATGAAGCGCGTGGCGTCAGTGGGATCGAGAATTGACCCGCGGCCGTCCACGTTCGTGGGTGGGGAAAAGAATTCCTCGCGCAGTCCGTAGCTCAGCGTCAGGCGGCGCGTAACGCGGAATTCGTCGGAGAAATAGAAGCCCATGTAATTCAGCCGATCGTTCCCGCCGGAATTGCCCGCCTGCGCGAAGGAGAGAAATGGCCTGCCCATCAGGAAATCGGCAAAGGCGCTGCCCGTGACGGATCCGAAGCCGTCGCTGAAGGAGAAGATGCCCTGGCCGAAATCCTCTACAAGGTAGAACAATCGCAGTCGGCGAACGTCCGTGCCGAACTTGAACGTATGCCGGCCCTTCACCCACACCAGGTTGTCGGTGAACTGAAACGTGCTG
>JAIQGB010000013.1 GCA_020072905.1 Terriglobia bacterium
GACATGGCCCAGAAAATCTCCGAGCGGAGGAAAGCGGCGGCACTCCTCCAGTTCGGCGAGCGAGGCAGGATGAGCTTTCAAGTCGAGATAACGTAGCCCGGGGTCCTCAAGACTCGCCCAAGGGATTTCCAGCGTGGCGTCGCCGGGATCGACTTCCTTGACAATTTCCACGCGCATAAGGCTTGGGGATTGTCAGCCTCTTCACATTGAGCGAAATCTGCTCCCGGTCAATCCGCTCACGAAAACCCGGAAGGAGCCGGGGCGTTTTTTTTGGGAAGGACTATGCCCCGGCTCTCCCGGACCTGCGTGACACTGTCCCCCCTTGCGGGGGGTGGTAGTGGCTTAGTCAGTTGTGGTCTATCACTGGCTGAATCATGCCACAGAATGCGGACCGCATGTAGCCAAAAACAACAATCGCCTCTAGCGGGCTTGCGAGGCAGAAGACAAGCCAGCTCCCCGGCGAGTTTCGATGGGGGCTGCGGCAGCCTGGGAACCATCGCGCACAGGTCCTGCCGCTTGCCTGGACCCGCTCACCGGGAGCTCCCGCTTTTGGTCTCACTCCGAGGCTGGCCGCTTTGTGGTATGATGCGCTCGACCGCGGGCCTATCGAGGCGTTTCTCCTGCCGGTCGGGCCTATGAAGACCGAAGCGCTTGCGGAAGAGAAGGCGGCGCCGCGCCGGCGCAGCACACGAATTCTCCTGCGTGTTCCCCTGATCATCAATGTCGTCGGCGATTCAGTGGAGACCGAGTGGGAGCCGGTGGAGACCATTACGGTCAGCAAGCACGGGGCGATGGTCAGGGCCAAGCAGGATTTTCAGGTTGGCGCCACGCTGGAAATCCGCGTTCGCAACAAGGACCGAACAGCGCGCGCGCGGGTCGCTTGGCGCTCTGCGGAGGTCACCCCTCAGGGCGTGGAGGTGGGCTTCGAGATCCTCGATGACGAGGGGTTCTGGGAGATCAGTTTTCCGCCGGACCGTTGGTCAGCCAGGATGGAGCCTCACAAGAGCAACCCCTGAGCCCGGGAAGGGCTGGAGGGGGAGAACAGGAGAGGTCCATGTTAGTGCGGGATTTCATGACCAGGGAAGTGACCTCCCTCCAGGAGACCGACACGCTGCTGGACGCGCGCATGGTCTTTGTCCGCTCATCGTTTCGGCACCTGCCCGTGCTGCGTGACAAACAGGTCGTGGGCGTCGTCACGGAGAACGATGTTCGGCAGTTCGGCCCCTCCCTGACGAGCGGCGTCAGCCCGGAAGAGTACAACCAGCTTCTGGAGACGACCCCGGTCTCTCGGGCGATGACCCGCGACCCCGTCACCGTTCGGCCAAACCAACCGGTATTCGAAGCCGCCAACCTGCTTTACACCCGCCGCTTCGGCTGTCTGCCCGTAGTCGAAAACGGTGAACTGGTGGGCATCGTCTCGACCACCGACATGCTGCGGCTTCTCGTGCAATTGATCCAGAACCAGGGATTGGTCTCCGAGGGCTCTGCATCGTCGGCGTGAACTGCGGAAGCCCCCTCGCACTCGAAGCCGCGCAGGGCTCCGTACCCGCGCTCGATCAAATCGAGCCTCGCGAGCGCTCTTCCGCTATAATCGTTCCCTCGTCATGTACCGGCTGACATCGCGTCCCCGGCTTGAGCCCGAATGGATGCACAATACGGAGCAAGCGGACGTTTCTCCTCTTAGCCGTCGCGCCTCTTCTACCCTCGGCGGAAACGCCCGGATTTTTGTGCGCGAGGCGCTCGTGAACGGCTGGGTTTTGGAAAGGAGAATTGCCTTCGGTACAGGCCCGCCGCCGCGAGGGAAAACAGGGTTCTGACATGCGACCAGCTTTCTTGATTCTGTTTTGCCTGGCCGGCGCGGCTCCCCTGCCGGCAAAAGAGAAGCCGCCGGTGATTCACCGGATTCCCCTCCCGCCCCAGCCCGACTACGGCGCGCTCGATTGGCTGGTCGGCGAATGGTCGGGCAAGACCACGGACGGCAGCCCGCAGGGTGAGGTCCACCTCGCCATCTCCTACGACCTCGAGAAACGCTTCATGGTTTTCCGCGAGCACGTCCAGCTCGCCGCGACCGCCAGCGTGCCGGAAACGAACGAAACCTGGATGGGCATACTGAGTCCGGACCCCTCCGGCGCGGGATTTCGGCTGCGCGTTTTCTCCGACACAGGGTTCATCACACGCTACCGCCTGACCGTAGAGGACGGCAGTGTCTTCCTGAGTCCCGAGGGCGGCGAGGAGCCGCCGCCTGGCTGGCTTTTCCGCCGCACGCTGAAACGGACAAATGTCGGAGAGCTGACGGAAGCGGTTCAGGTCGCCCCCCCCAACAAAGCCTTCTTCGACTACTACCAGGCGAAGCTGACGCGAACAGCTCCATCCGCCCCGGCCTCCGCTCCGTCTGCTCCAGCGGCGAATCGCACCGAAGAATGATGTAGAATAGCCCTGCGCGGGATGCGGCCTCCGCGCTCCCCGTCATCTGTGGCAGGAGGAAATCCCATGTCCAAAGGGAAGAAAATCGCACTCGGCATCCTCATCGTCCTTGTGGTTCTCATCGCAGGGCTGGCGGTGGCTATTCCCCTGCTGATCGATATCGACCGCTACCGCCCGCAGGTGATTGCGCACATTCAAGAGGAGACGGGCAAGCCCGCGGAAATCGGCAAACTGGCGCTCACCGTCTTTCCCACGCTCTCCATCCGCGTGGATGATTTCGCGCTGGGGAATCCGGCGGGCTTTCCCAAGGGCTACCTGGTGAAGGCTCGCCGCATTTACGCCGTCGTGGACCGAGACGCGCTGTGGAATCGGCAAGTCATCGTCAAATCGCTGGAGCTCGACCAGCCCGTCATTCGGCTGCTCTCCGACGTGCGGGGCAAGTGGAACTTCGAGAACCCGCCGGCCTCCAAGCAGACTGCAAAGCCCGCGGACGATTCGCCGTCTTCTTTCACCCTGGGTGTGATCGACAAGGTCAGCATCAAGGACGGCGATTTGGCTGCCACGAACTTGCTGGCTTCAGGCAAGCCCGGTCCCGATTTCTTTGCGGCGCGCGGCGTGTCCGTGGACCTCGAAGACGTGGATATCAATGCTTTTGTTTCCTCCAGTTCCGCTTCCCTGGTACCTCGACCCGATTTATTCCGCCCACTCACGGGGCCGGCCTTCGGCGCCACGGTACTCTACGCGGCTCCGGCCCAGGACAAACCCGCGGCGCAAGGAAGCCTGCGCGCCGATACGCTCCGCTTCGGCACGCTTCAAGCGAGTTCGGTAAAGACGAAACTGCGGCTTTTCCCCAAGCAGGTTTTCTTTGATGACCTCAACTTTGGCTTCTATGGGGGACGTGCCTCCGGAACGCTCTCCTTCAACTTTGCAGGTCAGAATCCCCGCTACTCGACCAACGCCCGCCTGAGCGGTGTGGACGTGGCGAAAATGCTTGAGGCGGTCCCCGAGGCCCGCGGCAAGATGACCGGCACGATGGACGGCACGATGAAGCTGGCGGGCGAAGTCACGCACTCGCCCGACCCGCTCGCCGGCATGCGCGGTACCGGCCAGTTGAGCATCAAGGACGGAAAGCTTCCCAGCCTTCAACTGAACAGGAACCTGATGATGCTCGCCCGCTTCGGCCAATTGGGTGCGGCGGAAGGTGATCCTTCTTCGTTCCAATCGATGTCCACCGATCTGAATATTGCCGCCGGGACGATCACGAGCAACAAGGTCACAATTGTCGGCAATGGGGTCGATGTGGACGCGGCAGGGGCCCTGGCGCTCGCCGGGGAGGGGAGCCTGGCCTACGATGGCATTGCCAAGCTGGCCGCCGGACAGAATCCCATCACGAATATCCTGGGAGGACTTTCCGGAGCCACCTACGCCGATGGCAAATTGACTTTCCCGTTTTCCATCGGCGGCACGTTCCAAAAACCGCAGTTTAAGCTGAAGTCGCTGGGCTCGAAGCAACAACTCACTGGTTTGCAGGGCCTGCTCGGCGCCAAGGGCCAGCAGCAGACGGGCGCGCAGGGCCAGCAGACGCCCGCCGACCTCGTGCAAGGCCTCGCGGGAATGTTCAAGAAGAAGCAGTCCACGCAGCAGCAGACGCAGCCGAAGTAAACCGGCGGCGCGCGTGTATCCCGCGACAGTGATGCCGGCGATCAGGCTGTCTGTCGGGCCCGTCGCCGACGCCGCTGCCTCTCCATCCCTTGGAAATCGCCGCGGTGATTGTCTCGGTGGGGGTGGTGACGTTGGTTGCGCAGGACGGCGAGACCAACTGGTTCGAGGGCCTGCAACTGCTGAGTGTGTACGTGGTCCTCGGCGGGTTCCTATTTTCCCTGCCCTGGCCGCATTGAAGGCCGTCCCTCTGAGAATGTATTTGTAAATCAATCTCCTTGTCGGCGAAGGACAAAGGTCAAAAAAGGAGGGGCGCAATTTCTTGCGCCCCTTCTACCCGTCTCACGGTCCGTTCGAAACACTCAGGCGAATCAATCACGCCGCTTGAGCACGGGCGGCTTGTCGTCATCCTGGCTCGAGTCCTTCCCTCCGCTTCCTTGGGTGGACTCATCCGGCGCGCGCTTCTTCAGTGTCGGACCTGATTTCTCGGTCTTCTTATTCAGCGCGACCAGAGTCTTCATCCGCGATTTGACATCGTCGAATTCCGAAGTTGTCACCAGATACTGCTCCCGCTTGGGGAGGATTCCTTTGATTTCCTGCTCGCACTTGACGATTCGGTCGGGCGTGGGCGGGTGGTCCATGAAGATCTTCGCGGCGGAGCCTGGCTGCCGGCGTTCCTCCTCAATGACCTTGCTGAAGAACGAGACGTACGAATCGGGGTCGTAGCCGGCCTTGTACATATACTGCAGCCCCAGGAAGTCGGCTTCCGCCTCGGCATTGCGGTCGAACTTGAGGAATGCCACCGGGACCCCGAAGTTCAGCGCGCTGGACACCCCCATATAAACCGGATAGGTCATGGGAACGAAGATCAGCGGAATGGTCGCATATTGGAGGAGGGTGGCCTTGGTCATCTGCGAAGCCCAGTGGCGGGCGGCCACGTGGCCGATTTCGTGCGCGATCACGCCGGCGACCTGGCTTTCCTCGTCGGCGGCAAGGAGCACTCCGGTATTGACAAAGAGGAACCCGCCGGGCAAAGCAAAGGCGTTGATCTCCGGCGAATCGATGACTTTCACCGTCAAGGGGATGGTGAGGTCGGAGTTCCGAGCGATGTTCTGCGCGATGCGGTTCACGTACTCGGCCACCACCGGGTCCTTGACAATCTTGGCTTGCTTTTCGATCTCAGTGGCGTACTGCTTGCCGATACCGATTTCCTTCTCCTGGGAAATGATGGAGCGGTGAGCCACCTTGCGGCTGCCGATATCGTTTACGTCCGTCTTGTCGCTCCCCGCAAAAGCACCCGGGGTGAACGCTAACAGCCCCGCCATCAATAAGATACCGACAGCCTTCGACATTCTCATCGCCTTGCCCTCCGACAGATTCTCTGGACGGCTCCACGCCGCCAAACGGCTCGGGCCGACTGACACACTCCATCCTTGGCACTCCATTGGATTGCTTCCGCTCACCGCAGGTTGCTTCAACAATCGGCTGATTTTCAATCTGTTGGTAAGGGGCTTGAGGCTTGGATGTTCTCACTTGCTGTCGTCACTGACGTCGGGCTATAGAATCCGGGCCTGCACGCAACTCTCGGGACACAGCGATGACACTCCTGCCGCGACTGACGATAGGCTTTTCTCTCCTCGCCGTATTTCTTCTCAGCGGGCATGCCGAAGGCTTCGCCGCAGGGCCGGCTGCGGACCCCGACGAGGTCCGCAGCCGTTGGTTTGGGTGGATTGACGCCCGATGCCAACTTGTCAATCGTGCGATTTATCCGGTTTGTGTTCTTCCCCACCGCCTCGTTTCTCGGGCGGATGAGTCTGCTTAACTGGCCGCCCCGATTCGGCGCGAGGCGCGGGCTGGCGCTCCATGGGCACGCGAGTTACGTTCGGGTGAGCCTGCTCGGGAGGAGGCCCGCTGCGCTGGTACTTCGGCTGGGGAGGCTCGACCTGGGCAGGTGCTGGACGCTCCACAGCAGGGGCTGGATGCCCCACTCGTTCAGGCGGTTCTGCGCGCCGGGGCGCGGTGGCTTCTGGAGGTTTTCCGGGGCGAGCGGCAGGACTTGGTGCCCCAGCCGGCATGGAATTGGGAGCCGAGCGGTTTGCACCCGCCGCTTTAGGTTCCGGCGGCTGGTACGGGGCTCCCGCGCGGCTGGCCTGCACGATTTCACGGCCGGAAAATTGTCCCGGCCTCGGGGTGGCGGCAACAGCAGGCCGCCCCTTGTTTTCGGACGCTCGCAGCCTGGGGTCTCTTTCGGCGGTCTGGATATGCTGCATTTGTTCGGCCACGGGCCCGGAACGCCGCTGATTCGCAGCAGCGATCTGCGCGGCGGTCGGCCGCGCCTCCATGCCGCCCGGACCACCGCTGTAGCTGACGCGGGTGACGTCCACATTGTTGACGACCGTCTTGTTGTAAACGTTGGTTATGTTCGTTGTCTGAATGTTATTCACCGAGCGGTTGTAATAGAATCGTCTCTGATTCCAATATCCGCCTTCGTAGCCGTAACCCGTGTAGCCGAACCCGTAGAAAATGCCGCCGTAGTACCCGACCACCGGACCCCAATAGCCTTCGTTCCACACATAGACGCCGTCGTCATAGGCCCAATACCCTGGAGTCCAGAGCGCACCCGGGAAGGGCGCCATCACCCACGTCCCTGGCACCCAGTAGTAGCCGTAATCCTGGTCCCAAGCCCAGTAGCCCGGCGTCCAGATATAGCCCGGACCGGGGCAAAAGGGCTGGGAGTAAATGGGCAGCGCCGGCGGACCAAACGAAACCGAAATGCCTACGGCGAATCGCGCCGAGGATGATGCCGGTGCGGCCAGCATCGCCAGAGCAATCAGGAGCGAGCCAATCAAGCAAGCGGCAAGGTGCGCTCCCGACCGGCGCGAACGTCCAACGTGCGCAGGCTGGGCCGGACCCGCAGCCGGGTGTCCGCTCGCGGCCCCGGGTTCGGGGAATTCTCTGGAGGGAATTCCTTCCGAATGACTTGGCGAGAAACGATCAACGCTAAGCTCGTTTCGTTCTCTCATAGGCACACCTCCGTTTTGGCCTTGCATGCTTTGGGTCTTCAGGCAGCGATCCAAAAGACCGCCCTGCCGCCTCAAGAACCTCAGCGCAGGCTGAGTCGGCAGTGGTGGAGCTTGGAGAACAAGCCCGCACTGAAGTTCGGCGAGCGCCCCCATTTCCCGGGCGCAACCGCCGCCCCGAGCACAACTACGCATGGGCAACTCTCTCTCCATTCCCCCAAAACACTTCACAAGTTATTTAGAATCAGATTGTTAGAGCCAGAGTAGGCAATCTCGAAGTTCTTCGCGCAATCCTCTGAATCGGAAGGGGGCACGTAAAAGTTACTTGGCCTGCCCGGGGCTGATTGATCAGACCAAGCGTAGCGCGCAGCGTGTGACGCTCGACCAGGCACCTGCGGCCTACATCCGCGATGCGGCAAACGCCGAGTTCTCCGAGGAGACGAAGGGCACGCTCGAGCCCGGCAAGCTTGCTGATTCCCTCGTCCTCTCCCAGGATCTGGATCGCGTGCCGCCACCCGAGTCTCGCAAGACCCCGGTGGTGTTGGCGGTCGAGGGCGGCAAGGTCGTTCACCGGGAAGGGATATAGCTTTGCTATAATGGCGCTTCGCAGAGAGCCGATTTCAGCCGAATCCCATTGAAGTCCAGCGGGATGCGCGGCGGCTCTTCAAGGTGGCCTCATGCTTTTCCAGGCGACTCATGACACGTTGGTTTGCCTGCTGGCCGGGGGCGCGGGCGAACGCCTGATGCCCCTGACGCGCGACCGTGCCAAGCCCGCCGTGCCCTTCGGCGGGATTTACCGCATCATCGACCTGACGCTCTCGAACTGGATCAACTCCGACCTGCGACGCATCTTCGTCGTGACCCAGTACAAGGCGCTTTCGCTCAACCGGCACATCCGCGAGGGGTGGTCGGTGCTGCCCACGGAGCTGGGAGAGTTCATCCAGGTCCTGCCCCCCATGATGCGCGTGGGCGAACACTGGTACCGCGGGACGGCCGACGCCATCTACCAGAACCTTTACTCAATCGGCAGCGAGCCCTGCAAGTACGTCCTGATCCTCGCCGGCGATCATGTTTACAAGATGAATTACCAGTTGATGCTGAAGCAGCACATCGATGCCGGCGCGGACGTCACGATCGGAACGCTGGAGTTTGACATCTCGGAAGCCTCGCGCTTCGGAGTGTGCGAAGTCGATCAAAACCACCGCTTCGTCGGCTGGGAGGAGAAGCCCCAGAATCCCCAGCCCTCGCCGGACAATCCCCAGAAGGTCCTCGCGTCGATGGGGATCTACTGCTTCAATCGCGAGCTGCTCATCCAGGCGCTGCTCGAGGACGCCGAGGACGCCAACTCCAGCCACGATTTCGGCAAGAACATCATTCCCAAACTCATCGACAAGGCAAGGGTCTTCTCCTTCCAGTTTCACGACGAAAATGAGAAGGACGCGCAGTACTGGCGCGACATCGGGACCATCGAGGCCTATTACGAAGCCAACATGGACCTTGTTTCGGTGTCGCCGGTCTTCAACCTCTACGATGCGCACTGGCCCATCCGCACCTACCAGCGGCAATATCCTCCCGCCAAGTTCGTCTTCGCGCAGGAAGGCCGGCGCATGGGGATCGCCTTGGACTCCATCGTCTCCATGGGGTGTATCGTCTCCGGCGGCCGGGTCACCAATTCCATTCTCTCGGCGGACGTGCGCGTCAACAGCTACACGGAAGTCGAAAGCTCCATCCTCTATTCCCACGTCGACATCGGCCGCTACTCCCGCATCCGCCGCGCCATCATCGACCGTCACATCCACATCCCCGAACGCACCGAGATCGGCTACAACCTGGAAGAAGACCGCAAGAAATACCACGTCACGGAAACCGGCATCGTCGTGGTCGTCCCCGAGCAGCGGATGTTTGAAGAGCCGGAGTAAGAGCAGTGACAAGTGACGAGTGACAGGTGACGAGCCGGAGGGAACAGGCAGAGGAACCGGCTCGTGATTACGAGATTCCGGGGGGCGAAGGAAGCGAGAAACGGCGAGTGACAAGCTTAAGGCCATTGGCTCGTCACTTGTCACTCGTCACTGTACTTCGGGCACCGCGGGCAGCAGCGTCCAGGCGGGAACGCGCGCCAGGGCCTCGAGGCGTTCCAGCCAGCGGGTGAGCGCCGGGCCACGGCTGAAAATGCCGACCCCGCTGAACAGTTCACGGATTCTCTCCAGGAGCGGTTTGGGCGGCGGCAGGTAGACCAGGTTAACGCGCTCGTCGGCAGGGATGTCGGCGAGTTTCTTGGCGGAGGCGACGGCGGTGTCGAGCCCGCCGAGTTCGTCCACCAGGCCGAGTTGCTTGGCGCGTTCGCCGGTCCAGACACGCCCCTGCGCGATTTTGTCGACGGCAGCCACGTCCATGTGCCGGCCCTCGGCGACCCCCTTCAGGAAATTCGCGTAGATGTCGTCCATGTATTTGAGGATCGACGCGCGCTGTGCGGGAGTGAAGTTCTGGAAGGGCCAATCGATCGAGGAGTTTTCTGTGGTGGTGATGTGGTCTTTGGTCAGGCCGAGTTTTGCGTAGAGCCCGAGGATGTTGAGCTTGCCCGCGAAGACGCCGATCGAGCCGGTGATCGTTCCGGGCTCCGCCACGATCTTGTTCGCGGACATGGCGATCCAATAGCCACCCGAAGCCGCCACATCCGACATCGAGACCACCACGGGTTTCTTTCTCTTGGTCAGGATGAGCTCGCGGCGAATGACCTCCGAGGGGAAGGTGACGCCGCCCGGGGAGTCCACGCGCAGGATTACGGCCTTGATGGAGGAATCCTCGCGGGCGCGCTTGAACTGCTCGGCGATGGTATCCGAACCCATCACGGGTTCTCCGAAGGGGCCATCGCTGCTCCGGCCGGGCAGGATCGCGCCGGTCGCAAAAATCACCGCGAGCTTCGACTGCCCGCCGCGTTCCGTCCTGTCCAGGTAGTCGCTGGCACTCAAGCGCGTGTCGTTGCCGTGGTTCTTTTGATTGACCATGTCGCGCGCTTCGTCCGCATACGCCGCGCGGTCAATGAGCTTGGAGTCCAGCGCTTCCGGCGCAGTGTACGGCCCTTTGGCCAGCAGGCTTTGCACCTCTTCGGCTTTCATGCTGCGAACCTCCGCCACGCTTTCCAGGTACTGGTGGAACAAATCGTCGAGCAGCACCTGGTCCGCCTTGCGGTGGGCGGCGGTGTACTTCTTTTGCGTATAGACATCCGAGGCGTTCTTGTATTCCCCAATGTGGTAGAAGTCGGGATAGACGCCCAGCTTGTCAAAGGTGCCGCGCAGGAAGGTGGTGGAGGTCATGAACCCCCGTACGTGCAGGAGCGAGGTGGGCAGCAGGACCACGGTCTGGCAGGCGGAAGCGAGGTAATAGGACTGGTTAGTTCCGAACTCGAGGTAGGCGACGCTGAATTTCCCCGCCCGGTTGAACTCGCGGATCTTCTGCCGGATTTCCTGAATGTTGGCGATGCCCAGCGTCGATTCGCCGACGCGGATCTCGAGCCCCGTGATGCGCGAGTCGCGGCGGGCGCGGTCGAGGGCCTCGACGATATCCGTCACCGTCATCTGGGGGCCGGCGAGGAGCGACGCCAAGGGGTCGGTGGGCCCCTGTTCCTCGATCTCGCCTTCCAGGCGAAGCGTCAAAACGGTGTCGGGCTTGATTCGCTTGGAGAAATACCCCACAGTGATGGCGAGGATCTCGAGCACCAGGAAGATGCCGATCAGCCAGAGAATGATCTTGCCGAGCTTCTTCATCACGACCTCCTGACAGATACCACACGAGTAGGAACGAGTTTGGAACCCGCCCCTGCAACAAGCTTCCTTCGTGTGAGCCCATTATCCGCCTGCGCCGCGAGAATGCAAACTGAGGATTGCACGCGACAGCGAGTCTCGCGCCGCTTCTTTCGACGCGCGCGTGGGAATCCTTGTGATAGAATTTCGGGTTTCAACATCTCATCATGGAGTCATCCTTATGGCGGAAATTGATCTGATCGTCGGCCGGGAGATTCTGGATTCGCGCGGCAACCCCACCGTCGAGGCAGACGTGCACCTTCGGGACGGCGCGTTTGGCCGAGCGGCGGTGCCCTCGGGAGCTTCGACGGGCGAGCACGAGGCGCTCGAATTGCGTGACGGCGACAAGCGCCGCTACCTGGGCAAGGGCGTGCTGCAGGCCGTTGAGAACATCAACGTCATCATCGCGCGCGAGCTCGGCGGGCGGGATGCGGGCGAACAAGCGCAAATCGACCAGCGCATGATTCATCTCGACGGCACACCCAACAAGGGCAAGCTGGGTGCGAATGCCATGCTGGCCGTCTCCATGGCCGTCTGCCGCGCCGCGGCGCGCTCCGCGCACCTGCCGCTTTACCGTTACCTGGGGGGGCTGCAGGCGCGCCGGCTGCCCGTGCCCATGATGAACATCCTGAATGGCGGCGTCCACGCCGACAACACCGTGGATTTCCAGGAATTCATGATCATGCCGGTGGGCGCGGAGAATTTCGCGCAGGCGCTGCGCATGGGTGTCGAGACCTTCCACACGCTTAAGAAGGTGCTCAAGGAAAACGGCTACAGCACCTCCGTGGGCGACGAGGGCGGGTTCGCGCCGGCGCTCAAATCGAACGTCGAGGCCGTGGAGCTGATCCTGGAAGCCATCGAGAAGGCCGGCTACTCGCCGGGCCAGGACATCTGCCTCACGCTCGATCCGGCGTCGAGCGAAATGTATCAGGACGGCAAGTACGTCTTCTTCAAGTCCGATAAAGCGAAGAAATCGGCCGAGGAAATGGTGAAGCTCTACGCCGACTGGGTGCGTCAGTACCCCATCATCTCCATCGAAGACGGCTTGGCGCAGGACGACTGGGAAGGCTGGAAGATTCTGACCGAGGAGCTGGGCGGCAAGATCCAGCTCGTCGGCGACGACCTCTTCGTCACCAACACCGAACGGCTGGCGCAGGGAATCGAAGAAGGCGTGGCGAATTCCATCCTCATCAAGCTCAACCAGATTGGCACGGTCACCGAGACGATCGCCGCGATCGAATTGGCGCGCCGGCACGGATACTCGTCGGTTGTCTCACACCGCTCGGGCGAAACCGAAGACGCCTTCATCGCCGACTTCACCGTGGGCCTCTCGACCGGCCAGATCAAGACCGGCTCGGCCAGCCGCACCGACCGCGTCGCCAAGTACAACCAGTTGCTGCGCATCGAGGAGGAACTGGGCGAGTCGGCGGAATTCCTCGGCAAAGCCGCCGTGAAGTGCGCGGCGTAGGAACAGTCTGCCAGCGGCCCGCCGGGAGTTTGACCGATCCGGCTTCTGAATCTGTGGAGCGAAAGCGCCCTGACAGCCCCCCGCGCTCCGCGTGCATCGAAGAATAGTGCGGGCCGGGGCCGGGAGCTTTTGACACCCTCTGACCCGTGTGCGATAATTTCTGAAGGAATCTGAGCGGGGCGCGGAGAACTATGCACATCAGAAGCAGGAAAATCGTGGCAGGGGTTGGACTTCTTTTCTTTGGGGCGGCTGCACTCATCCTGGGGCAGGAGGCCGCCCCGGCGGCACCGCCCGAGAAGCCCGCCGAAGCGGCCTCGGCGCCGGCGGACAAGCTGGCCGAGTCGTCTGCGGCTGCGCCCGACCATTCCGCGGCGTACTACCATTACATGCTGGCCCGGCGCTACCGGGAGCTGGCAGGAATCAACAATCGGGGGGATTTTGTCGAGCACGCCATCGCCGAATACAAGAAGGCGATGGAGGCTGATCCCGACTCCCTCTTCCTCCGCGTCGAGCTCGCCGAGCTTTACTGGCGCATGGGCCGGACCGCCGATGCCGTCCGCGACGCCGAAGCGGTCCTGAGAGTCAATCCCGATCAGGCAGACGCTCACCGTCTGCTCGCCAATATCTACTGGCGAAACCTGGGTGACCCGCAACCGGACAAGGTCGCCAAGGAGAGCCTGCGCAAGGCCATCGAGCACTTCGAGGCGCTGAGCCGCATCGATCCCACGGACAACGACAACTACTTGGTGCTGGGGCGTCTCTATCGCCTCAACAATCAGCGGGACAAGGCAGAGGAGGCCTTCCGAAAAGTCCTGAACGCCGATCCGGACTCGCGCAGCGCCCTGGCCAGCCTGGCGCAGCTTTACTTCGATCACGGGGACTACGAGGAAGCGATCGAGCACCTCAAGAAGATTCCCGAAAGCGATATGGATACCAGCCTCGTGGCGATGCTCGCCTACGCGTACTCACAGGCCCATGACTACGACAACGCGGTGGCCACCTACGAGAAGGCTCTCGCCCAGGATTCCGATAACCTGGAAATCCGCCGCTCGTACGCCGACGCCCTGGCCAATGCCGGAAAGACCGTGGCGGCGCGGACCGAGCTCCAGAAAATCCTCAAGCAGGAACCCGATGACGGGCCGACGTATCTTCGCCTGGGACAACTCGATCGCCAGGAGGGCCGGTTCGACCAGGCCCGGCAGGAATTCGAGAAGGCCAAGGGCCTGATGCCCGACAGCCTGGAGGTCTCCTACCAAGAGGTCCTCCTGGAAGACGCGCTGGGCAACGAGGATAAAGCGATTGAGGGTCTGCAGGGACTCATCAAGCAATCGGAGCGGCCCCAGGGTCAGTACACCCCCAGTGAGGCGAGCAATCACGCGATCTTCCTCGAACGCCTGGGGCTCATTTACCGTTCCCAGGAAAAATTCGCCCAAGCGCTCGAAGTCTTCAAACAGATGGGGTCCCTCGGCAAAGAGCAGGAGTCGCGCGCCGAAGCCCTCGTCATTGAGACCTTGCGGCTAGACCACCAGCCCCAGAAGGCCGTTGAAGCTGCCAACGCAGCGGTGGAAAAGTATCCGCAGGATCGTTCGCTGCGCATGTTGCGTGCCACCCTGCTCGGCGAGCGCGGCCGTCTCGATGAGGCCATCCAGGATCTCCACGGCCTGTTGAATGAAACCTCCTCCGACCGCGAAGTCTATCTCACCATGGCTCAGGTCTATTCCCAGGCCAAGCGCTATCCCGAAGCGGTAGCCGCGGCCGAGAAGGCGCTCTCCTTGAGCACCAAGCCGGACGACCAGGAATATCCGCACTTCGTCCTGGGCTCGATCTACGAACGGCAGAAGAAATACGACTTGGCCGAGGGGCAGTTCCGACAGGTGCTGACGACGAATCCGCTCAACGCTGCCGCCTGCAATTACCTCGGCTATATGCTTGCCGACCGCGGGGTCCGTCTCGACGAGTCCGTGAAGTACATCCAGAAAGCCGTGGAACTCGAGCCCAACAACGGCGCTTACCTCGACAGCCTGGGTTGGGCATACTACAAGATGAACCGCTTTGACCTTGCCGTGCCTCACCTGGAAAAGGCCGCGCGGCTGATTTCCAGCGACCCCACGATTCTAGAGCACCTGGGGCATCTTTACCTGCAACTCGGCCGCAAGCGGGACGCCGAGGAAGCCTGGGAGCGAGCCCTGAAAAACTGGCCCGCCGCCTCCGGCAGTGACTTTGATGCGGACCAGGCCGCCCGGCTGCAGAAGCAGCTCGAGGAACTCAAAGCAAACCTGGCCAAGGAAAAATCCGCCCACCGCTGAGGAAGCTCCGAGGGACAATCCCCGGCAAGCTCCCCGTTGCAGCACCCCCATTGGCCGCCACGATCCGAGTCCGCGCTTTCGCCAAAATCAATCTCGGTCTGAAAATCCTTGCCCAGCGTCCGGATGGCTACCATGAAATCCGCACCATCTACCAAGCCGTCTCGCTGGCCGACCGTCTGGAGATTTCCGTCTCAGCGCGGCGGCACGACGTTCACCTGGAATGCGATGACCCGGCGATTCCCGCGGATCGCGCCAACTTGGTTCATCGGGCGGCGGGGCTATGGAAGCGGGCACGCAAATTTCGTGGCGGGATTCATGTGCGCCTTCTCAAGCGCATCCCGGCGGGTTCTGGGCTGGGCGGCGCGAGCAGTGACGCCGCAGCCACACTGTTCGGCCTGGAGCGCCTGACCGGCGACCGGCTGAGCGCCCCGGAGCGGCTCCGCTTGGCGGCCCGCCTGGGCTCCGATGTACCATTCTTCCTATGGGGAGGCCGTTGCCTGGGAATCGGGCGGGGCGAGGAGGTATATCCTCTCTGGGACCTCCCGCGCCGTCGTTGCTTGATTGTCTTTCCGGGGTTTTCAGTTTCGACAGCGGAAGCCTATCGGGAGGCGGGGCACCGGCTCGGATTGACAGAATCCCCGCGAAGCCCTAGAATGACTTCTTTTGGCGCGCGGCCACATTTCTCCCTGGAAGACTGGGGGCCGGCCGAAAACGACTTCGAGCGGGTCGTTTTCGCGAGGTGGCCGGAGCTGGAAAGACTGAAACGCCAGCTCATCCGGGCCGGAGCCGAAACAGCCTCAATGACGGGCAGCGGTTCTGCCGTCTTTGCCCTCTTCGACTCCCCCCGCGCTTTGGCTCGTGCTACAGGTGTGATCCCTCGAGGTTGGAAGCAGTATTCGACGCGGACACTTTCCCGGGCCGAGTACTTAAGGGCAGTGACGAGTGAAGACTGACGAGTGACAAGCAGGAAGTGGTTGGTTGAAGCTTGCTCGTCACTCATCACTGGTCACTTGTCACTGTTCTTGGGAGGTCGTCCAGTGGTAGGACACATGCCTTTGGAGCATGGAACCCTGGTTCGAATCCAGGCCTCCCAGCCACTGCTCGGTTGCGAGCAGGGGAAGCTTCGATCGCCAAGGACAAGACGATGATGGAGAAGAACTGGCACCCGCTGAAAGTCTTTTCGGGGAACGCGCACCCGGCGCTGGCGCGCGAGATCTGCGAGCACCTGGACGTGCCCCTGGGGCAGGCTTCCATTGGCAGGTTCCCCGATGGCGAGGTCCGATTGCAGATCCTCGAGAACGTGCGGGGCGCGGACGTTTTTGTGGTCCAGCCGACCTGCCAGCCGGTGAACGACAACCTGATGGAGCTGCTGATCCTGCTGGACGCATTTCGCCGCGCCTCCGCCCAGCGGATCACCGCGGTCATCCCGTATTACGGCTACGCGCGGCAGGACCGCAAGGACCGCCCGCGCGTCCCGATCTCTTCCAAGCTCGTGGCGGATTTGCTCACCACGGCGGGCTCCGACCGCGTGTTGGCGCTCGATCTGCACGCCGGGCAGATCCAAGGGTATTTCAACATCCCCGTGGATCACCTCTACGCCACACCGGTGACCGTGGAGCACTTCCACAGGCTCCGGCTGAAAAGCCTCGCGGTGGTCTCGCCGGATCCCGGAGGTGTGGAGCGCGCCCGGTCGTTCGCGAAGAGGATGAAAGCGCCCCTGGCGATCATCGACAAACGGCGGGAAGACGCCCACGTGGTGGAGATGTTCAACGTCATCGGCGACGTGGTGGACAAGACCTGCCTCATCGTCGACGACATGATCGATACGGGGGGGACGCTCGTGCAGGCCGCCCAGGCGCTGCTCGACAAGGGGGCGGTGAAAGTTTACGCCTGCGCGACGCACGGGGTCTTTGCCGACGAAGCCGTGGAAAAGATCCGTGACTCGCAGCTCGAGCAGGTGGTGACAACAAATTCCATTCCGCTTTCCTCGGCAGGCCAGAAATGCCCGCGCATCAAAGTGCTGAGCGTGGCCAAGCTGCTGGCGGAGGCGATCCGCTCGATTCATGACGAGACTTCGGTGAGCCGCCTGTTCATCTGAGTCCGCCGGCCCTCGAGCAGCCTGCGGCGAGAGTATTGAGGAGTGAAACGGTATGTCCCAAACGTTGAGTGTTGAAGCCGATCCGCGCGAGGATTTCGGCAAGAATGCTTCCCGGCGCCTGCGGTACGCAGGCCGCATCCCCGGTGTTGTCTATGGCGGCGGAGGACCGGCAATTCCGGTCACCGTGGATCCGAAGAGTATTTCAGCCATCCTGCACTCGGAGTCCGGCCACAACGCCATCTTCTCGCTGGAGATCAAAGGCAAGGCTCCGGCGCGCGTGATGCTCCGCGACTGGCAGGTGGACCCCCTGCACGGCGGCTTGCTGCACGTGGATATGGTGCGGGTGGCGCTCGACGCCAGGTTGAAGGTCAAGGTTCCGGTGCACATTACGGGCGAGGCACAGGGCGTCAAGGTGCAGGGGGGCATTTTCGAGTTCCTGCTGCG
The DNA here is from genome assembly GCA_020072905.1 of Terriglobia bacterium. Taxonomy (GTDB): domain Bacteria; phylum Acidobacteriota; class Terriglobia; order UBA7540; family UBA7540; genus JAIQGB01. The sequence continues at coordinate 17,220 of JAIQGB010000013.1, forward strand.
CGAAGTCGAAGTGGAGTGCCTCCCGGACGACATCCCGGACCACATCACGGTCGATGTGACCGAACTCCTGATCGGGCGCAACCTGCGCGTCGCTGAGCTGCCGGTGGGCGAAAAGGTGAAGGTACTCACCGATGCAAACCGGGTCGTCGCCCACGTCGTGGCGCTGAAGGCGGAAGAGGAGAAACCCGCCGCCGAAGTCGTGGAAGTTGCCGCTGCCGAACCCGAGCTGATCCGCAAGGGCAAGGGGGAGGAAGCCGCGGGCGAAGGGGAAGAGGCCGAGGGCAAGAAAGAGACGAAGGAAAAGAAGGAAAAGAAGGAGAAGGAATAGCGGCGGGCCCGATCCCGCCCCGCGGGACGGCCTCGGGCGGTCGGGAAAGGGCGGCGTGAAACTCATCGTCGGTCTCGGCAACCCCGGTTACGAGTACCACTTGGCGCCGCACAACCTGGGGTTCATGGCGGTGGACCGGCTGGCCGAAAGCTGCGGCGTAGAGGTCGTGCGCCGTGAGGCGCAGGCGCTCACTGCCGCCACGGAGATCGAGAAAGAGCAGGTCATCCTCGCCAAGCCGCAGACGTACATGAACCTGAGCGGCATGGCCGTCGAGCGGTTGCTCCTGCGATACGAGCTCCGGGCCCGGGACCTGATCGTTCTGGTGGATGACGTCGACCTGCCGCTCGGGACGCTGCGCATCCGTTCCCGAGGCAGCGCCGGCACGCACAACGGTCTGAAGTCCATAATCGGCGCGCTCCAAGCCGAAGATTTTGCGCGCGTGCGGATGGGAGTAGGCCCCGACCGGCCCCTTGAGGATTTGGTTTCGTACCTCTTGAGACCGTTCCGCAGGGCCGACCTAGAGTCCGTGGCGGACACGATCGAACGGGCCGCCGAAGCAGTGACCGTGATTCTCAAAGAAGGAATTTCCGCGGCGATGAACCGCTTCAATCGGCGGGTGGCATCGCCCGAGACATGAGGTTCCATGCGTAAATACGAGATCATTTTTCTGGTCCGGCCCGATGTGGCCGAGGAAGAAATCGACAAGCTCATCGCACAGATGGAAGGGGTGGTGACCGGCACTGGCGGGAAGGTCGAGAAGGTGGACAAGATGGGCCGCCGTCGGCTCGCCTACCGCGTGGCGGGGCATCGCGAAGGGCACTACGTGCTCTTCCTCATCGAAGCCATGGGCGACACGGTGAAGGAGTTCGAGCGGCGGCTCAAGGTGACGGACGCCGTCATCAAATACCTCGCTGTGCGCGTGGACGAGGACCTGAAGCGGGCGGAGAAATACAAGGTGTGGCGTGCCAAGCAGGAGGCGCGCCGCCCGCGTTCCAAGGCCACCCCGGCCGCATCCCCGGCCCCGCCGGCCGCGGCCGAAACTGCTTGAGTCAAGAAGGAGCGAACCATCATGGCGGAACAGAGATCGGGATCGGGGTCTGGATCGTCGGAGCGTCCGGCAAGAAGAGAAGGCGGTGGAGGAGGACGGAGGCAGTATTTCCGTCGCCGCAAGGTGTGCAAATTCTGCACCGAGAAGATTGACGTCATTGACTACAAGGATTTCCGGTTGATCGGCCAGTTTGTTTCCGAGCGGGGCAAGATCCTGCCCCGGCGGCTGACGGGGACGTGTTCGCCCCATCAGCGCACGCTGACCTTGGCCATCAAGCGCGCCCGGAACATCGCCCTGCTCCCGTTTGCGACGGGGACGTAGCCGGCATGCCCGATGGGGCCGCTACGCCGCGGGCCCGACGGGTTTTTCCGGCCGGGAGTGCGTCAGAAATCCGACACTTGCCTTCAGGGAGTCTTTCGATGGAAGTCATCCTTTTGCACGATATGGATACGCTGGGAATGCGCGGGCAGATCGTGAACGTCGCCGACGGGTACGGCCGAAACTATCTGCTGCCCAAGAAGCTGGCCGTCGCCGCCAACCCGCAGAACCGCAAGTGGGTCGAGCAGCAACGCGTCCGGTTCTTGAAGCTGTCTGCCAAGGAGAAAGCGGAAGCCGAGGAATTGGCCAAGCTGCTGGCTGACGTTTCCCTCACTTTCACCCGCCGGGCCGGGGAGCAGGGGACGCTGTTCGGCTCGGTCACGGCGATGGACGTGGCGGAAGGCTTGCACGCCCAGGGCTACAAGATCGACCGGCGGAAGGTGCATCTTGATCCGCCCATTAAACTGCTGGGCGAGTATGATGTCGCCGTCAAACTCCACAGTGAGGTGACGGCCACCATCAAGGTCAAGGTTGAGGCCGAAGTGGAAAAGCCCGCGGCGAGCTGATCGGACGGCCATTGGAACGGCTTACCGAGCGGCGGCCGCGGCAGCGCTAAGAGTTTCCACAGCTTCAACGGGGCTTTCCACAAGTTTGTTTCCCCTTCCACAGGAATTCCACAAGCACGGTCCAACTTTGACTTGAGGAAAGATAGTGGGATAATAAAATGACGCGCGATGCCGGGCACAATCGCAATTGATCGGGCACTCCCTCACAACCTCGAAGCGGAACGGGCGCTTCTCGGCTCCATCCTCCTTGACAACGGAGCGCTGAACGTCGCGCTCGAATTTATCGGCAGGGACGATTTCTTCTCCGAAGCCCACCGCCTCACCTTCGAAAGGATGACGGAGATTTCCGAGAAGAACCGGACCATCGACCTCGTCACGCTGGCGGAGGAATTCTCCAAGGAAGGGTTGCTGGAGAAAATCGGTGGGGCGCGTTACCTTGCGGAGCTTACGGATGGCGTGCCGGTGGGCTCAACGGCGAGCGTGACCGAATACTCACGCATCGTTAAAGAAAAGTCGGTCATCCGGCGGCTGATCAACGCCTCGAACAACGTCATCGCGAGGTGCCTCGAAGCCACGGACGATCCCGAGACCCTGATCGATCTCGCCCAGAGCCAGATCTTCGAAATCGCCGAGCAGAGAGTGCCGACGGGGTTCTTGGGGATTCGGGACATCGTCAAATCGAGCTTCGGCACGATCGACGTTCTTTTCGACCGCGGCAAGGCCGTGACCGGCATTGAAACGGGCTTCGTCGATCTCGACAACCTGACGTCCGGGTTCCAACCCGGTGAGCTGATCATCATCGCCGCGCGGCCGTCGCTGGGCAAGACGGCCCTGGCGCTCAATATCGGCGCACACGCCGCCACCAATCGAAACATCGTGGGCCTCTTCTCACTTGAAATGAGCAAGGAGTCGTTGCTCATCCGGCTGCTCTGCTCCGAAGCGCGCATCGACAGCCACAAGCTGCGCACGGGCTTTTCAAGCCGGGAGGACTGGAATCGCATGACGCAGGCCCTCGGCCGTCTTGCCGAGGCGCCCCTCTACATTGACGACACGCCGGCGCTCAGCATCATGCAAATCCGCGCCAAGGCCCGCCGGATGAAAGCCGAGAAAGGCCTGAACCTGCTCATCGTCGATTACCTGCAACTGGTCACCGGGCACGGCCGCTTCGAAAACCGCACGCAGGAGGTCAGCTACATTTCGCGCGGATTGAAGAGCATTGCCAAGGAACTCCACGTGCCCGTTGTGGCCCTGTCGCAGTTGAGTCGTGCGCCCGAGGAGCGGCCCGGCCACCGGCCGCAGCTTTCCGATCTGCGCGAGTCGGGATCGATCGAGCAGGATGCCGACGTCGTGATCTTCATCTTCCGTCAGGACGTCTATCGGCGCGGCGACGAGGGCGAGGATGGCGAGCCGGGCGGTAAGACCGAGCTCATCATCGGCAAACAGCGCAACGGTCCGACCGGCAACGTCTCCGTCGTCTTCCTCAAGCCGTTCGCGCGCTTCGAGAACGCCGCACGCGAGCAGGATCCTGAGGCCTAGATTGCCCTTCCGTCGCCCGACCTTCACCTTCGAATCCTTGTTCCCTTTTCCCGCACCATTCGGTCAACGGGCGGAGGGGTGCTCGTGAGCAACCACGCCGACAAGCTGCTGCGGCCCACTTGGGCGGAGATTTCCCTCTCCAAGCTGCGGCGGAATTACGACCGTGTCCGCAAGCTCGCCGGCGCGCGCCGGATGATGGCGGTGATCAAGGCTGATGCCTACGGCCATGGAGCGGTTCCCATTGCGAAGTCCCTGGCGGCATGCGGCGTCGACTGGTTTGGCGTGGCGACGGTCGAGGAAGCGCTCGAGTTGCGTGAGGCGGGAATCGCGCAGCCCATCCTCCTGCTCGGCGGGCTCTACATGAGCGATCCGGCTCATCTCATCGAGTATCAGCTCTCGCCGACGGTCTCTTCCACAGCGCGGCTTGATACCTACGCCGAGTGCGCGCGCCGCTTCGGAAAGTCCATCGAGTTCCATTTGAAAGTGGATACGGGGATTGGGCGGCTGGGGTTGCCGCTCGATCGCCTTGGGGCATTTTTGCAGCACTACCGCGAGCTCCGCGGTCTCGAATTGACGGGATTCTTCACGCACCTCGCCTCGGCGGAAGATCTGGTCGCCACGCAGAACGAGGAACAGGCTGCCCGCTTCCGGTCGGCTCTGGAGGCTCTGCGCGCTTCGGGGATTGACCCGAAATGGACGCACGTGTCAAACAGCGCGGCGCTTTGGGTGGGTCTGAAATTCCCCGAGAATCTCGTGCGCGTGGGCGCTCTCCTCTTCGGCTACTGCATGCCGATTCTGGCCCCGCCGGGGCGAGAAACTCCCAAGGGCGAGCCCTTCGAGCCCGTGTTGACCTTCAAATCTCGTGTGGTTTACCTGAAGGATGTTCCGACCGGCACGCCTCTTGGTTACGGTGGAGCGTTCCATACGCGCCGCCCGTCACGCATCGCCACAGTGCCGGTGGGTTACGCCGACGGGTTGAGCCGGAGTCTCTCCAATCGCGGCCGGACCATCATTCGCGACCGCTACGCGCGGATCGTCGGCAACATCAGCATGGACTTGGCACTCCTCGACGTCACCGACACTCCGGGGGTGGATATCGGCGATGAAGTGATTCTGCTCGGCAGCTCGCCGCATTGTTCGATAACGGCGCTGGAGATCGCCCAGGAGATCGGAACCGTTCCTTACGAAGTCCTCTGCTCGATCGGCAAACGCGTGCCGCGAATCTACGCGGAATGAGCAGCTGCGACGCCTCCTCGTCCACGCCGCGGGTGTCGGCGCCCACCACAACCACTTTCTGCGCCGCCAGCCAGTCTCCTGCCGTTAGGCCCAGCCCAAGGATGATGCCAAGTGCTGCCATTCCAGCGAGATGGGGGGGGAAGGGACTGTATCGGTTGATGGGTGAATCCTCGGAAGTGGAATCGGACGAGCCGGATTCTAGGGGTAGGCGTGCGTCAAATCAACCCGATTATCGGCCTATCCGTTGGAGGTTGCCAGCGTCCAAGTACCTAGAGAGGCCCGAGAGGACGGTCAACGTTTCGGGCAAGTTGTCACAAGCCGGCGGAAAATAAAGCCGGGGAACATTTCGCAGGCCTGGCGCGTATCTGCAACTAGAGACCTGGGAGTGAACTTTTTGCTTTGGGGCGGACCGTTCATGGC
>JAIQGB010000349.1 GCA_020072905.1 Terriglobia bacterium
CAGGCGGATTTGGCGCGCACATTCCGAAACATGGTCGCGGCCGAGAAGCAAAACGCCGGCCACGGCCGCCAGGCTGCCATCGAAGCGGTGCGCGACTACTTCTATCGCGGGCCGATCGCCAAGCGGATCAGCGATTTCTGCCAGCAGGCCGGCTGCCTGCTGCGCGAAGGCGATTTCGCCGCCTACCACTCGAAAATCGAAACGCCGCTCACCACCAACTACCGCGGCATCGACGTTTACAAGGTGAGCTTCTGGAGCCAGTCGCCCGTGTTCCTCGAAAACCTGAATCTGCTGGAAGGCTTCGACCTCAAGGCGATGGGCCAGAACTCCGCCAATTACATTCACACCGTCGTCGAGGCCATGAAGCTTGGCTACGCCGACCGCGACGCTTATTACGGCGACCCGGATTTCAGTGAGATTCCGAGGCAATTGATTTCGAAGGATTACGCGGCGCTGCGTCGGCCGCTGATTAATCCCGCCACGGCTTCGGCGGAGCACATTCCCGGTGATCCCATCCACATGAAGGCGCGCGCGTCAGAAGATTTTGCACGGGCGCGCTACGCCGACCGCAACGGCGACCACCAGGACACAACCTGTGTCAATGTCATCGACCGCGCCGGAAACATGTTCTCTGCCACGCCGAGCGGCGCGTGGTATCCGGCGGTGATCGCCGGCGACACCGGCATCCCGCTCAGCCAGCGCGCCCAATCGTTCGTTCTGACCCCGGGACATCCGAATCAGATTGCGCCGCACAAGCGGCCGCGGATCACGCTGACGCCCACCATCGCAGTCAGAGATAAGGAACCTTGGCTGGCCTTTTCTACGCCTTGCGGCGACAGCCAGGATCAGACGCTGCTCCAGGTGTTCTTGAACGTCGCCGAATTCGGCATGAACCCGCAGGAAGCCGTGGAGGCGCCGCGCTTCGACTCGGAAGCGATGTACAGCTCGTTCGACGCGCACGAAGACGAGCCACTCGCCCTCGGCCTCGAAAAACGCATCCCCGCATCCGTGCAGGAAGAACTGCGCAAGCGCGGTCACAAGGTCTTGGTGCAAGCCGACTGGGGCAATTCTTGCGCGCCGACGATCGTGGAATACGATCCCAAAAACCGGGTCATCAAGGGTGGCGCCGATGTCCGCGGGTACCGATACGCGCTGGCGTGGTAACGAGGGGAACTCGACATGCAAACTCGACAAATCATCCTGTTCATTGCTTTCTGCCTGGTCACGCCCCTGGCGACTGCTGCTCAGACTGCGCCGCCCGACGCGACCTTCTCGGCGTGGGTGGCGGGAGTCGAAAAGCGTCTGACCCCCGCCAGCTTCAGCCGCGACTTACGAACCACCGCCAAAGTGGAGGCCTTCCGCAACGAAGTCGTCTCCGTACAACTGGCTGTGCGCTCGACCGAGCCGCTTGAGCCTTTTGAGGCCTCCTGCTCGGCGAACACAGGCGGGGCAGAACGCTCTTTCCCTTGCGAACAAATCGAGATCCGCTACCCGGGGTTCATTCTGGTGGATGAAACCGAAGGGTACGTCTACGACCCGCTCTTCGAGAAACCTCCCGAGCGCTTGCCTGCCAACTCGACCCAACCTGTATGGCTCACGATCCACGTGCCGAAGACCGCGGAGCCGGACGTCTATCACGACACCATTCAGGTTCGTGCGGGGTCACAGGCGGCGAGCTTCGACATTTATGTCCGCGTCTTGGATTTCACGCTTCCTGACCCATCGGACGGGAGCTTTTATCTGAACATTTGGCAGGACCCGGAAGCCGTGGCGCGCTACGCGCACGTGCCGCTCTGGTCGGAGGAGCATTGGAAGCTGCTCGAAGCCTACGCGCGCGACCTCGTCGCCCACGGGCAGAAATCCATTACCACGAGCATTCTTCATGACCCGTGGCGGACGCAAACCGGCAACGTCTATCCCTCCATGGTCGAATGGCGCTTTCCGGGGACGTGGCGGCTGGGCGAGGAGGGCAAGTTCCAATTTGACTACACCGTCTTCGACCGTTACGTGGAATTGATGATGAAGGCGGGCGTGCAGAAGACCATCCACTGTTATTCGCTCGTCGATGGGCCGGGGCATTCGCCGGATTGCGACATCGGCTACCGCGATACGAAGACCGGCCTCTTCCGGATCCGGCACACCACGGTGGGCGACGATTGGTATGGGAAAGCTTGGGCGGCTTTCCTTCCGAACTTCGTCCGCCACCTGAAAGAGAAAAGCTGGCTCGAGAAAACCTATATCGGCTTCGACGAGAAGCCGCAGGAAATCCTGAACGGCGTACTCGCCGTGCTCAAGACGAGCGCGCCGGGACTGAAGATCGCGCTGGCGGGCGGAAGCTCCAGCCAGCAATCCGCCGCGGTCGGTGACCTGACGATCTATTACGACGACCTCGCGCGCCCCGCGATCGTCCAGAGGCTGCTCGAAAAGCGCCGCGGGGTGGGCCCGACCACTTTCTACACGGCCTGCGCCCCTTATTCGCCGAACGTCTTTCTCTACTCGCCGCTCTGGGAAGCGAGGATGCTCCCGTGGATCGCCTGGCGGCAGGGCCTCGCCGGCTATCTGCGCTGGGCTTACGAGACCTGGCCGGACGGGCTCTGGAAGCAGCCGCGCTTCCGCTGGCATTCCGGAGACATGTTCTTTGTTTATCCGGGCGAGCGCGGACCGATCTCCAGCACTCGCTGGGAAATGCTGCGCCAGGGGATTCAGGATTACGAAGTGCTCACGCTCCTTGAGAAGCAACTCGAGGAACTCAAGAAGCAGCCAGCCAAGGTGAACGCTGGGGGGAAGATTGAGAAATCGCTGCGGGAGGTCGTCGGCAGCGGCATCGAGCGCGATGATTGCGAGAACATTCCGGACCTCGGCGCAGCCCGCCTCAAAATCAACCGGCTGCTCGCCGACGCCATGGGGAAACCGATGACGGAACCAAGTCCTTACACCAGCAACGTCCGAATTCAGTCGCGATTTTCACCGGAAGGTTTTACTCCCGACGGGAACCTCGACAAGGAAGTGTGGCGCCAAGCCGAGTGGGTACGCTTCGCCCATGACATGTCCGGGCAGAAGAGCTTTCCGGAAGCGGCCACCGAGGTGGCGAGCTTTTGGACCGCAAACTACGTCTACTTCGCTTTCCGCTGCAAATACACGACCCTGAACATTTACGAGGGCGAAGACCCCGCGAAGGAGCGCTGGGAACTCTGGAATCGCGACGTGGCGGAAGTCTTCATCAATCCCGAGCCGGAGCGCGTGAACCACTACTACGAATTTGAAGTGGCTCCGAACAACCAGTGGATCGATCTCGAAATCGACAAGGACAAAGACCCCTTCAACGACACCGGTTGGGACTCGCATTTTGAGCACGCCACGCGAGTTGACGAGATGGGCAAGGTATGGACCTGCGAGATGCGCATCCCGGTGAGCACCATGAACGTGCCGCACATCAACGCGGACGCCGAGTGGCGGATCAACTTCTATCGTGCCGACGGCCCGGGCGGCGACTCCCAGCGCCGGTTCATGTCCTGGAGCACGATTCTCGAGGGCCGGACCTTCCACGTGCCGACGCGCTTCGGAATTATTCGGTTCGTAAAGCAGTGACAAGTGACGAGTGACAAGTGGCGAGTGACAAGTGGCGAGTGACGGACCGTGAGCTGCAGGCTCGCGGTTCCGGTCTCCCAGCTCGTCACTCGTCACCGCTCTCACCGTTTCCCGCTTTCGTAGCAGCCCAGCACGCGCAGGAAATTCGTCACCTCGGCGAGGTGGGCGAGAGCGTTCCGGCAGGGCTTGTCCTTCACATTACCGATGAAATCCAGATAGAAGAAATATTCCCAGGGGCGGCCACGCAGGGGCCGGGATTCCATCTTCGTCAGGTCAATCTCGCGCAGCGCGAAAACGCTGAGGCACTTGAAGAGCGCCCCGGGAACGTTGCGGGTGGAGAAGACAATGGAGACCTTGTTCGCGCGGCGGGAGACGACAGCGCTTTGGGAAAGCAGCAGGAAACGAGTGAAGTTCTCGTGGTGGTCCTCGAGGTGAGTCTGGAGGATGCGGGCGTGGTAGACCTCGGCAGCGGTGCGGCTGGCGATGGCCGCGGCGGCGGGCGCGCGGCGCTCGGCGAGCATCTTCACTCCTCCCGCAGTGTCATAGAACGGCACCTTTTCCACCTTCGGATGACGGGCGAAGAACCGGCCGCATTGGGCGAGCGCCACCGGATGCGAATACACCTGGCGAAGATTTTGTACGGTCGTGCCGGGAAAAGCGATCAGGTTGTGCACGATCCGCAGGTTGACCTCGCCGATGATATGAAGATCGTGTTTGAGCAAGAGGTCGTAGTTCTCGTAGACCGACCCGGCCAGGGTGTTTTCGATGGGAACCAGGCAGTACTTTGTCCGGCCGCGCACCACCGACTCGAAAGTCGCGGAGAAAGTCTCGCACGGCTGAACGCGGATACGAGGGCCAAGCAGCTTGTAGGCCGCTTCCTCGCTGAACGAGCCGCGCTCGCCCTGGAACGCCACCGTGGGATGGGCCATGGCACCTCCGGAAAGTCACGAGCGGAT
>JAIQGB010000350.1 GCA_020072905.1 Terriglobia bacterium
GCCGGGGACGGGTGCGGCCGGATTTGTGATAGAATGGAAATTCGCCGCCAAGTCGAAACTGCAATCTGATGAGGTAGAACAATGGCTCGTACCTGTGACATCTGCGGAAAAGGTCCCGTGCATGGCAATCGCATCAGCCACGCGCATAACGTGACCAGGCGACGCTGGAATCCCAACCTGCGCCGCGTGCGAGCCGTTGTAAACGGCGCCCACAAGACCCTTCTCGTCTGCACCGCTTGCATCCGCTCGGGCAAGGTTCAGAAGGCCGCCTGAGGCGTGCATCAGACCTCCGCCACCACCTCAGTTTCCACCGCCGCGGTCGAGAACGCAGCGGCAATCAGAACCCTTCAGGGATGCATGAGGCGCTCGACTTCGTAGACGCCCTCAATCTTCCGGAGCTGGGAGATGATCTTTTCCAGGTGCTCGACGTCGACGATATCGAGTGTCACGTCGATGTAGGCCCTACTGTCCCCCGTGCGCGTCTCCAGATTCTGGATGTTGGAATGCCCACCGCTGATGACCGAGGTCACATCGGCCAGCAGTCCCTGGCGGTCCGCGGTGAAAAGCGTCAGCTTGACAGGGTAGAGGCTGTACTTCGGGCCCGCCCATTCCACCTCGATGCGCCGGTCGGCGTCATACATCAGGTTCTGGACGTTGGGACAACTCTTGGAGTGCACGGCGATGCCCTTGCCGCGCGTAATATAACCGGCGATCTCTTCGCCGCGAATGGGATTGCAGCATTTGGCGCGGTACACCATCAGGTCGTCGTGGCCGTGGACCTGAATGGCCAGGTCGCCCGCCAGGCCGAGCGCGCGCCGCCCGCCGCCGGTCAACCTGGCGGGCTGTTCGGCGTCGGCAGGCAGGGAGGGAGCGAGCTTGGCCAGCACCTGCCGCGCCGCGAACTTGCCATAGCCCAGGCCGGCGTAGAGATCGTCCACCTGCGTGCAGCCGTACTCGCGCGAGATCCGCTGGTAGTCCTCGTCGGAGATCTTCTTCAACACCACATCGTACTTGCGCGCTTCCTTTTCGAGCAACTTCCTGCCGATGTCAACGGCCTGCTCGCGCTGCATCAAGTTGATCCAGTGCTTGATCTTGTTCCGTGCCTTGGAAGTCTTGACGAGCGTCAGCCAGTCGCGGCTGGGGGAGTGGCTCGCTTGGGCGGTGATCTCGACGATGTCGCCGTTGCGCAGCCGGTATTTGAGCGGCACGATTCGCCCGTTCACTTTGGCGCCCACACAGTGGTGGCCGACCTCGGTGTGGATCGCATAAGCGAAGTCGATGGGCGTGGCCTCGCGAGGCAGCACGATGACCTTGCCTTTGGGCGTGAAGGTGTAGACCTCCTCGGGGTAGAGATCGATCTTCAGCGTGGAAAGGAACTCCCCGGAATCGCGCATCTCCTGCTGCCATTCGACAAGGTGGCGCAACCAGGCGAAGCGCTCGGCATCCTGCTGGGCCGGCGCCCGGCCGTCCTTGTACGTCCAGTGCGCGGCAATGCCCTCCTCCGCCACTTGGTGCATCTCCTCGGTGCGGATTTGCACTTCGAAAGGCTGGCCGTGCGGCCCGATGACGGACGTGTGGAGGGACTGGTAGAGGTTCGGCCGGGGAATGGCGATGAAGTCCTTGATGCGGCCCGGCACGGGCCGCCAGGTGTTGTGAATGACGCCGAGCGCCGCGTAGCAATTCCGCACGCTGTCGGTGATGATGCGCACCGCCAGTAGGTCATAGACCTGCTCGATCGAGATGTGCTGCCGCTTGAGCTTCTGCCAGATGCTGAAGTAACGCTTGATGCGGCCATCAATGCGCGCCGGAATGTCGTGCTCACGCATCTTGGCTTCCACCAGCCCGTGGACTTCGTGGAGGAATTCTTCCCCCACCTTGCGCCGGCTCTCCACGGCGCTCTTTACTTCTTCGTAGCCTTGGGGATCGAGATAATGGAATGCCAAGTCCTCGAGCTCTCCGCGCAGTTTGCCCATGCCCAGCCGGTGGGCAATGGGTGCGTAGATCTCCAGCGTTTCAGCGGCGATGCGTTCCCGCTTCTCCGGGGGAAGGTGCCCGAGCGTCCGCATGTTATGGAGCCGATCGGCGAGCTTGACCAGCACCACGCGGATGTCGTCCACCATGGCGAGGATCATCTTGCGGAGGTTTTCCGCCTGCCGCTCGTCGGGTTTGAGTGCTTCGAGCCGGCTGATCTTGGTGACGCCCTCGACGATGCGGGCGACCTCCGGTCCGAAGGCCTCGCGCACGCGCTCGATGGTAGTCGAAGTATCTTCGACCACGTCGTGGAGGATCCCCCCGGCCAAGCACACGCCGTCCAGCTTCAGGTCGGCGAGGACGTTGGCGACCTCCAGCGGGTGAACCACGAACGGTTCGCCCGAAAGCCGCTTTTGCATGGCGTGCTGTGTGGCGCTGAATTCGTACGCCCTGCGCAGGAGTTCGACGTCCTCGGCAGGCCGATAGGCCTGGACCTTCTGGATGAGCTGTTCAAAATTCACCATGGCCCTGAAAACCATTCTAGGCCACGCACGGAGCAGCGTTCAAGCGTCCGGTGGGAAGCCCCATCCTTGCATTCAACAGAACGAGCTTGGGCAGGAGGGATATTTTCTGGCGAGAGCCTGCTCTCTGGATCATCCATCGAGGGGGCCGCGATTCGGCGAGCGGCTGGCCGTGTAATCTCTCATGGAGCGCGCGCCCGCCTCTGGTCTGCAAAGTGCGTGGCTGGCGCCCCTTCGCAGCCCCTTCACGGACGGGCAAGCTCGATACCCCCTGTTGTCTCTAAACTTACTCCGCAAACTCTGAATACACGAAGTCCCTGCGCTTTTGGGCGGAATGACAGTTGAAGCACGCCTTCATGTCCTTCAACGATCCTTTGTCCTGGTCGCCTGGGAAGACTTCGAACCCCCATCCACCCGTATCCGGGTAGAGCTTGGAGTTTTTCTTCATCACCGCCAGAAACTTGCGCCCGCGGGCCTCGATGGCCCCCTGGTAAGTGCGGACGTCGTAGAGATCGAAGACAAAGATCGCTCCGTCAGGAAAGGTCGACCCTAAGCGTAACGCTTTCCAGCCAATTTGGTTGACATAAACGTTGTGCAGGCCCCCAAACCGGTCAAAGAGTTTGTTCTCCTTGCTGAAAATCACCATGCTCTTGACGTGAATCCAGTTGCGATAGCCCAAGGGATAGGCGATGGCAGGCTTCTTCTGGGCTTGAGCGTAAAGGAGCCCCAAGCTGCCCGCCAAGACGACCAATGCCGAGAGCAAAACCCTGCCGCGCGAAGTCATGGATGTATACCTCCTGGCGATTTGCCACCCGTCCGCAGCACCCGTGGCGTCTCGACCGCTTCCTGGCGGCCCATTCTAGCGCAGTTGAAGATGCGACTCCACTCAAGCGCAAAGAAACTCTGCGCCCGGCAAGGCGTCGCGGCGGGGCGAAGTAGACACACGCCGATTTCCTCAGCAGGAGACTTGTGGTAACCTTGCGCACCTGCGGAATACATGCCTTGCGCCATAGCCTGGAGTTGAGGGAATGAATGGCCAGAGCGAACCATCCTGGAGAATGGAGGGGGCCATGAGGGCGCGTCAGATCGTCATGCTCTTTTTGGGCATTCTTCTGGTGACCATGCTGGTCTCGTGTCAGAAGCAATTCCACGAAGAGACGGAGCGCTACTTCTTCGTGGCTGCAAATATCAACCTGCCCTACTGGCAAGAAGCGCAGGCGGGCTTTGAAGACTCGGGGCGAGGCTTGGGCGTGAAGGTGGAATTCACCGGGCCAACCTCTTATGCTCCCGAGGAGCAGCTGGCGGCCTTTCGTCAGGCCGTGGCAGCTCGTCCCTCGGGAATCCTGCTGGCGCCGACGCGCCCGGAGGTCTTCAGCAAGGAAATCGACGCCGCCGTGCAGGCCGGCATCCCGGTAATCTGCGTCGACTCCGACGCTCCGGATTCGCGGCGCATCCTCTTTATCGGCACGGACAACGCCCACGCCGGCAACCAGGGCGGCCGCCGCTTGGCGGAGATTCTCAAGGGGCAGGGACAGATTGCCGTCATTACTATTCCTGGACAACTCAACCTGGAAGAGCGCCGGCAGGGCGCTGAAGCAGCCTTCCAGAAGTATCCCGGCATCAAGATCACCAAGACGATCGATGACAAGGGTGATCCTCGTATCGCCAATGACGCGATCTCCGCGATGCTCGAGAAGAAAGAAAAACTCGACGGCATCCTCTGTCTCGAGGCTTCGGGCGGCCCAGGCGCTGCGGAAGTTCTGCACCGGCTCAATATGGACGGGAAAATTCCCATCGTGGCCATGGACAAAAGCCAGGAAACGTTGGATTGGATTTCTCGTGGAGCGATTGCCGCCACCGTGGCCCAAAAGTCTTACACGATGGCGTTCTATGGGCTGCGATTTCTGGACGACCTGCACCACAACGTCGTCCACGAGTTCAAAGATTGGAAGACCGCCCCCGTTTCTCCTCTGCCGGCGAACGTTGACACGGGTACGGCGGTGATTGACCAGCACAACTTGGCAGACTTTCAGGCGGCGGTCGCGGAG
>JAIQGB010000351.1 GCA_020072905.1 Terriglobia bacterium
GTGCTTACTGCCAAAGGCCAGTCGTCCCAGGGACAGGATCAGGACGATGTGATTCTGCTTCCGATTTCGAGCGCCAAGCGGAAAGTGATCGGCACCAAGCAGGCCAATGCAGACGCCGTGGACACCATCATGATGCAGGCAAAATCCGGCGCCCAGATCCCGGCTGCACAGGAGGAAGCCGAGGCGCTGCTCCGGCAACGCCATCATCTGCAGGCGGCTGAGGACGACGACTTCTCGATCCGTAACTTGGAAGAGCTCTTCGCCGCGCAAGAGGCTTCTTCGCGCATCATGGCGATCATGCTCGCGGCCGTGGCTTCGGTCTCGTTGGTCGTGGGTGGCATCGGCATTATGAACATCATGTTGATCTCTGTCCGAGAGCGAACGCGCGAGATTGGACTGCGGCAAGCCGTGGGCGCGAAGACCCGCGATATTCTCACCCAGTTTCTGGTTGAGGCGGTAACGCTGTCCATCGCCGGCGGGTTCGTCGGAATCGTGCTCGGGGTCGGTGCATCGGCCCTCGTCTCGCGTCTGGCGGGCTGGGCGACAGCCGTCGGCCCGAGCGCGGTGTTGCTGGCGGTCTTTTTCTCCGCTCTGGTCGGAATCAGCTTTGGCTATTACCCGGCGAGAAAGGCCGCCTATCTTGATCCCATCGAAGCCTTGCGGTACGAGTAGACCTTTCATCGCGGGGAATAGTTATACCGCCGTCGTGCAGGCGAACGATCAAGGCTATCAGGGAAACGTCTGGTACGAATTTAGGCTTGATTGGTAAGCCGGAGCGTAGTGGGACCCGCCGATCCCCCAACCCAAATCGGGCCGATCGCCATCGAGCATCCGGAAGAGCATCGCATCCCCTATTCGCCCTTAGCGGGAGCGCCTCTGGCTGTGACGGGCGGGGCTCTGATGCTTACCGGGCGCGCCAAGAGCTCTTTAGAGTGATTCTACGCGGATCGCAGACAGGGCAGAAAACACGATGTCTGCGACACCCGGCAGGTTTATGAACGGTCTGCAGCAAGCAAACTTGAACTGGAGGAAAAAATGAATCTAAACAGCAAAACAGTATGGACCAGGGTTGTCTTCACCTTTCTGGTGACAGGGATGTTGGGCCTGGGCCTGACCTCGCTCGGCTTCGCGGCCAACCCCGAAGAAGAGAAACCTGCGGTTTCGCAAAGTCAGGATATTACGAAAGTGCAAGAAAGTCTGCGCGACAAAGGCTATTACCACGCGGACGTTGATGGTGTCTTAGGACCCCAAACCCGGGAAGCTATTCGCCAGTATCAGAAGTCTGAAAATCTGCCCGTCACCGGACGTCTGGATGGCGAGACTGCGGGCAAACTCGGAGTGGGGCCGGAGTCAGTAGGAGGCAGTTTTGAAAGCGCTGGCCATGAGGTTGGAAGGGGTGGCAAGGAATTAGGCCACGAGATGAAGAAGGGTAAACCTGTCGCGGCTGGCAAGGAAATGGGCAAGGGCCTAGGCCGCGGAGGGGAGAAATTCGGTAAGGCGGTCAAGAAAGCTGTCAGTACCGAGAGCGACCGTGGGGACCGCGAAAAGAAAGAGCAACCTGAGAGCGAGAAGCAGCCGCAGTAGTTCAGTCGTCCAGATCGCTTGCCTCGCCTCAGCGAAGCGGGATGGAGGTTTTTCGACATGGCCTTGCGTCAACAAACCTCGTGGTTGCTTTTTCTCTATTTAGTCGCGGGAATGGCATCCACATCGGCTCAGACGGGGAGCACAGTCCCAACCGTGGAAGCCATCGTTGCGCGCATGACGCGGGCCCGGGCTGAAAACCGGGCCCACTTTCGTCCTTACGTCGTCACGCGGGACTACAAGCTGTTTGGCAAGGAAAGAGATAAAACCAAGTCCCAGGTGATCGCCGATGTGGCCTTCGTTCCCCCAGATTCCAAAAAGTACACCATCCAGCAGACCAACGGGAGCGAGCTGGGAGGAATAATTGTTCGCCGAATGCTGGCCAATGAAGCGGAAGTCACCAAGGATTACGCCTCAACCGACTTCTCGCCGGAAAACTATGGTTTCCGCTTCATCCGCAAGGAAGACGTAAATGGCCAACGTTGCTACGTGTTGGAGCTGCTTCCCCGACGCGAAGACAAGCATCTGCTCCGCGGGGACGTCTGGGTTGATGCGAACACCTACTTACCTCGCCGCTTCGAGGGCGAGCTGGCAAAGGCCCCCTCATGGTGGGTGCGGGACGTGCGCGTTGCTTTTATCTACGGCAAGGTCGGGGAAATGTGGCTGCAGACGGCCTCGGAAGCGTCGGCCAATGTCCGGATTCTCGGGCGTTCCACGATGGTTTCGCACGACGTGAAATATCAGATCAGCGAAGTCGTTGTCATCGCGTCCGCATCACCCGGCGGCAGGTTCCACCCGCCCCACATTGTTGTTTCCCCTCATTAGCTGGGATGTGCAATTTTGAACACGCGTTTGAGCAGAACTGAACAGACACCCGAATTATCCCCAAGGTACAAGAATTGCGCCGCCAATTGCCAGTCAGAGTTCAGCAGGAGGCGGACGTCGGGGGTACCATATGTTCGCACGAGCGGTTTCCATCAAGCTGAAGCCTGATTGCGAGGCGGAGCTTACCAAGATTCTTGAGCAGGAAGTAATCCCGCGGTTTCGGCAGGAAAGGGATTTCTTGGGTCTTCTCGCCTTTATCCGCCCGGATGGAACGGCGGCGCTTTCCTTAAGTCTTTGGGGCCAAAAGGAGAGCGCGGGAGTATATTGCCCTACAAGCCTAAGCGCGCTGACGGCCCTGGCCAGCGTGGTCCGGGGAACCCCGTCGGTCCAAGTCTATGAGGTCTCGAATTCCACATTGCACACCATGGAGAAGATGCTGGGCCAAGGGGAAGTTGTCCAAGCGACTCCTGATCTTAAAGTCTATCAAGTTTGCGCTTCGGCCTTTCCAATAATCGCCCGCACGGTGCATGCCGAGTTGAGGTTTCCCCCTAGTTTTGCGTCTAATGAGTTCCATCCACCAGGGAACCCAATCCTGGGCCGACGAGGCAGAACAAGGACGCCGCAAGAAGCAGTTCGAGAATGAGTCGCTTGCAAGTTGTGGCGAGCCTTTTTTGCATGCCCCTGGTATCTCCACCCAGATTGAAGGCAGGCGAGTGGAGCAGGATCACCAGATCCACCTGAAGACTCCTTGTGACGCTGGTTGGCCTGCCCTGGGCCCTGCCCTGGCCGCCGGCAGGAATCGTCGGCAACGTGTCTCTCGCGCTGCACGGTGAGGCCAGAATTTGAGGCAAGTGACCCTGTACACTCGGAGCAAGAGATTCTCACGCGATACCTAGACTTCACGGCTCGTGCCAAAACGAGAGGGGCGAGCCGATTTCTTGCGGAACACGCCGGGCGAACTCCGATTTGCCGTCACTCCTCTCCTGGATAAAAACGCCTTTACAGCTCTCTGGTTTGCGTGGTCTTGCGCTCGAATGCGCTCGGTTGGAAAGTGCGAGTCTGGCGGGGACAGGGTATAATACGAACCAACCTGTGGAAACAGAATCGAAGATTCGAAGGGTCGCGTTTCTCGGCGACTACTTGCCGCGCCAGTGCGGCATCGCCACGTTCACAACCGATCTGCTTGCGGGCGTGGCAGCGGAGCACCCCCAATCCCAGTGCTTCGCGGTGCCGGTCAATGACATCGAGGGCGGTTACGAGTATCCGGACGTAGTTCGCTTCGAGATTGAGGAGCAGGATCTGACGTCCTATCAGCGCGCGGCGGACTTCATTAACATCAGCAATGTGGATATCGTCTGCCTGCAGCACGAGTACGGGATCTTCGGCGGGCCAGCCGGCAGCCACGTGCTGGCGCTGGTGCGCGAACTGAAAATGCCCGTCGTGACCACGCTCCACACCGTTCTGCGCGAGCCGACCGTCGACCAGCGTCGCGTGATGCAGGAATTGATCACGCGCTCGACCCGGCTGGTGGTCATGACCCAGCGGGGACAGCAGATGTTGCAGGAGGTTTACCAGGCGCCACCGGCCAAGATTGATCTCATCCCGCATGGCATTCCCGACATACCCTTCGTCGACCCGAATTACTACAAGGACCAGTTTAACGTGGAGGGAAGGGTCGTGTTGCTCACCTTCGGGCTGCTTTCTCCGAACAAGGGGATTGAACATGTGCTCCACGCCCTACCGCACATCCTGGCGGAGTTCCCCGACGTGGTTTATATCGTCTTGGGTGCCACGCATCCGAACGAGTTGCGCGAGCGAGGCGAGGCCTACCGCCTCAGCCTCGAAATCCTCGCCAAGAAGAACAAAGTCGAGAGGAACGTCATCTTCTACAACCGCTTCGTGGAGCTCGAAGAACTGAAGGAGTTCATTGGCGCGGCCGACCTTTACATTACGCCTTATCTCAACGAAGCTCAGATCACCTCGGGGACACTCGCTTACGCGTTCGGCGCGGGGAAGGCCGTGGTCTCGACGCCGTATTGGCACGCGGCCGAATTGCTGGCGGAAGGGCGCGGAGTGCTGGTGCCGTTCGGCGACGACGAGGCCATCGCGCGCGAGGTGATCGGCTTGCTGCACGACTCGACGCGCCGGCACGCCATCCGCAAAAATGCTTACAAGCTCGGCCGCGAGATGGTGTGGAGCAACACGGCGCGGCTCTACATGCGCTCCTTCGAATTGGCGCGGCTCCAGGGGGCGGTGTTGTCCCGGAAGATCTTTGCCACGAAGACGCTCGACCAGCAGCCGCGGGATTTGCCGGAATTGAAGCTGGAACATCTTTCGCGCATGACCGATTCGACCGGCATCTTCCAGCACGCCATTTTCTCCGTGCCCAATTTTTCCCAAGGTTACTGCACGGACGACAACGCCCGGGCATTCATTCTGGCGGTGCTCCTCGACGAGTTGGAAGAACAACCGGAGCGCGTGCGCACGCTGGCCACTACTTACGCGGCCTTTTTGAATCACGCTTTCGATCCCCAGACGAAACGCTTCCACAACCATCTGAGTTTCGATCGGCGCTGGCTCGACGACCAGGGGTCTGAAGATTGTCACGCCCGGGCGCTTTGGGCGCTGGGCGTGGGGGTGGGACGTTCGCCGCATCGGAGCTTCCAGATCATGGCTGGCCAGCTCTTCGCGCAGGCGCTGCCGGTCGTGACGGAGTTCACTTCGCCACGGGCGTGGGCGTTCAGCCTCATTGCGATTCACGAATATCTGCGGCGGCTGAGCGGCGACCGCT